>NZ_JBDGJV010000070.1:0-209 GCF_057656715.1 Neobacillus sp. Soil_C_43 | reverse complement strand
ACCCCATTCACCACCATTTCAAGCATAGCTAATACAAATGCTTGGTCACAACGAGCATATTGTTCAAACACTGTAGTCGAAAAATCCCCACTACGAGTACGAGGTACTCTAAGCGTAATTTTTCCAATGCTAAAATAATAAATCACGATCATAATATCCATTGCGGTAGTCACGACGTAAACTTGAACGTTCGTAAGAACCGGCTTGTA
>NZ_JBDGJV010000069.1:0-220 GCF_057656715.1 Neobacillus sp. Soil_C_43 | reverse complement strand
ATCGTTCGAGGACTTAACCAATTTTTAAAGCGAACTCGTTTTTTACAAACACTTCTTCTGCATTATCTAGTTTTGAGGGAATGAAAAAATTAATTTTTCTCTTGAAAAAATCAAAAAAGACATTATAATAAATAGTGTCAAATAATAGTCTGGTAATTATGGCGAGAAGGTCACACCCGTTCCCATACCGAACACGGAAGTTAAGCTTCTCAGCGCCGAT
>NZ_JBDGJV010000068.1:0-221 GCF_057656715.1 Neobacillus sp. Soil_C_43 | reverse complement strand
ATCGTTCGAGGACTTAACCAATTTTTAAAGCGAACTCGTTTTTTACAAACACTTCTTCTACATTATCTAGTTTTGAGGGAATGAAAAAATTAAATTTTCCTCTTGCAAAATATGAAAAAGACATTATAATAAAATAGTGTCGAATAAATGGTCTGGTAATTATGGCGAGAAGGTCACACCCGTTCCCATACCGAACACGGAAGTTAAGCTTCTCAGCGCCG
>NZ_JBDGJV010000067.1:0-224 GCF_057656715.1 Neobacillus sp. Soil_C_43 | reverse complement strand
CGAGAGGACTTGAACCCCCAACCTACTGATTACAAGTCAGTTGCTCTACCAATTGAGCTACCCCGGCATAGGTTTAGAATGATTATTAGATTGTACACGCTTTCTTACTCTAGCATTAGAATTACATCGGCATAAATATTAAAAATATATATGGTGGAGGATGACGGGATCGAACCGCCGACCCTCTGCTTGTAAGGCAGATGCTCTCCCAGCTGAGCTAATCC
>NZ_JBDGJV010000066.1:0-239 GCF_057656715.1 Neobacillus sp. Soil_C_43 | reverse complement strand
GAATTGGCAGACGCACCAGACTTAGGATCTGGCGCCGCAAGGCGTGGGGGTTCGACTCCCTTCACCCGCACCATTTATTTTCATACGCGGAAGTAGTTCAGTGGTAGAACACCACCTTGCCAAGGTGGGGGTCGCGGGTTCGAATCCCGTCTTCCGCTCTCATATTGCCGGGGTGGCGGAACTGGCAGACGCACAGGACTTAAAATCCTGCGGTAGGTGACTACCGTACCGGTTCGATT
>NZ_JBDGJV010000065.1:0-240 GCF_057656715.1 Neobacillus sp. Soil_C_43 | reverse complement strand
TGGGGTGAAGTCGTAACAAGGTAGCCGTATCGGAAGGTGCGGCTGGATCACCTCCTTTCTAAGGATATAAGCTGGACTTAGTGAGCCAGACAAAAAAGTTTGTTTGATTGTTTTTGTTTGCTTAGTTTTGAGAGTGCAAATTCTCAATGAAATATTCGTAGTGGGGGCCTATAGCTCAGCTGGTTAGAGCGCACGCCTGATAAGCGTGAGGTCGATGGTTCGAGTCCATTTAGGCCCACT
>NZ_JBDGJV010000064.1:0-242 GCF_057656715.1 Neobacillus sp. Soil_C_43 | reverse complement strand
CAAAGAAATCTCCTCAACCAGTAGAAGGATCATTAGAAGCCTTACAGGCAGAAAACGAACGTTTACGAATGGAGAATACCTACCTAAAAAAGTTGAATGCTTTAGTTCAAATGCAGGAAAAATTACAAATAAAATCAAAGCGCAAGTAATTTTAGAACTAAAGAGTCAGTATGAGGTTGTGGATTTAGTTGAAGTCGCTGACATTCCACGCAGTACGTATTATTATTGGGAAAAACGGTTAA
>NZ_JBDGJV010000063.1:0-252 GCF_057656715.1 Neobacillus sp. Soil_C_43 | reverse complement strand
AGCGGCGGAGGGGATCGAACCCCCGACCTTACGGGTATGAACCGTACGCTCTAGCCAGCTGAGCTACACCGCCAAATCAGTTATATAATTAAAGTGGAGCCTAGCGGGATCGAACCGCTGACCTCCTGCGTGCAAAGCAGGCGCTCTCCCAGCTGAGCTAAGGCCCCAAAATATGAATGGTCGGGAAGACAGGATTCGAACCTGCGACCCCTTGGTCCCAAACCAAGTGCTCTACCAAGCTGAGCTACTTCC
>NZ_JBDGJV010000062.1:0-254 GCF_057656715.1 Neobacillus sp. Soil_C_43 | reverse complement strand
GAAGCGTGGTAACATGTGGAGCTGACTGATACTAATCGTTCGAGGACTTAACCAATTTTTAAAGCGAACTCGTTTTTACAAACACTTCTTCTACATTATCTAGTTTTGAGGGAATGAAAAAATTAAAATTTCCTCTTGCAAAATATGAAAAAGACATTATAATAAAATAGTGTCGATTAAATGGTCTGGTAATTATGGCGAGAAGGTCACACCCGTTCCCATACCGAACACGGAAGTTAAGCTTCTCAGCGCCG
>NZ_JBDGJV010000061.1:0-256 GCF_057656715.1 Neobacillus sp. Soil_C_43 | reverse complement strand
ATATAAGCTGGACATATGAGCCAGACAAAACATGTTTGTTTGATTGTTTCTTGTTTGTTTAGTTTTGAGAGTGCAATCTCTCAAAGCTTTTTTTAATCGTTCTTTGAAAACTAGATAATCGTAATGAAGAAGTCAAGTAACACATCGAGTAATCGCCATTTTAGTTTTCTCTCTTATTAAATTAAGAGAAACAAACCTTTTAGGTTAAGTTAGAAAGGGCGCACGGTGAATGCCTTGGCACTAGGAGCCGATGAAG
>NZ_JBDGJV010000060.1:0-273 GCF_057656715.1 Neobacillus sp. Soil_C_43 | reverse complement strand
AATGGTGACCCCTACGGGATTCGAACCCGTGTTACCGCCGTGAAAGGGCGGTGTCTTAACCGCTTGACCAAGGGGCCGATATTCATAAAAATAGGTAAGCTTCCAAGCGGGCTCGAACCGCTGACCTCTTCCTTACCATGGAAGTGCTCTACCTACTGAGCTATGGAAGCATAGCTGAATTTTCTTGATGACATAAAAATGGCTCCGCAGGTAGGACTCGAACCTACGACCGATCGGTTAACAGCCGATAGCTCTACCACTGAGCTACTGCGG
>NZ_JBDGJV010000059.1:0-277 GCF_057656715.1 Neobacillus sp. Soil_C_43 | reverse complement strand
ATTGGGCTATAGCCAAGCGGTAAGGCATCGCACTTTGACTGCGACATGCGTTGGTTCAAATCCAGCTAGCCCAGCCAAGAGCCATTAGCTCAGTTGGTAGAGCATCTGACTTTTAATCAGAGGGTCGAAGGTTCGAGTCCTTCATGGCTCATAATTTAAGATAAAACCCTGGGATATAGATCCTCGGGTTTTATCTTCGAATATGCGGAAGTAGTTCAGTGGTAGAACACCACCTTGCCAAGGTGGGGGTCGCGGGTTCGAATCCCGTCTTCCGCTC
>NZ_JBDGJV010000058.1:0-295 GCF_057656715.1 Neobacillus sp. Soil_C_43 | reverse complement strand
TTTGGCGGTGTAGCTCAGCTGGCTAGAGCGTACGGTTCATACCCGTAAGGTCGGGGGTTCGATCCCCTCCGCCGCTATTAAAATACTTATATAATTTTTTAAAAAAAAATGGAGGAATACCCAAGTTTGGCTGAAGGGATCGGTCTTGAAAACCGACAGGCGGGTTAAACCGCGCGGGGGTTCGAATCCCTCTTCCTCCGCCATTTTTTCTAATATTAATATGTGGAGGGGTAGCGAAGTGGCTAAACGCGGCGGACTGTAAATCCGCTCCCTCCGGGTTCGGCGGTTCGAATCC
>NZ_JBDGJV010000057.1:0-305 GCF_057656715.1 Neobacillus sp. Soil_C_43 | reverse complement strand
TGAAGGACTCGAACCTTCGACCCTCTGATTAAAAGTCAGATGCTCTACCAACTGAGCTAATGGCTCATACTAAGATGATTCCCTACAATTAAATTGTGGTAAGTCAGATGCTCAAAAGAACTCACGTTCTTTCTCGCAGATTGCCCGCAGAAGCTGATTCGATGATGTTCGCAATCTGCTCTACCAACTGAGCTAATGGCTCTCGAATTGAGATAATTCACTTTAAAGAATGGTGGAGGATGACGGGATCGAACCGCCGACCCTCTGCTTGTAAGGCAGATGCTCTCCCAGCTGAGCTAATCCTC
>NZ_JBDGJV010000056.1:0-317 GCF_057656715.1 Neobacillus sp. Soil_C_43 | reverse complement strand
GAGGATTAGCTCAGCTGGGAGAGCATCTGCCTTACAAGCAGAGGGTCGGCGGTTCGATCCCGTCATCCTCCACCATTATTTTTAAACAAACAAATTAATTATTACCGTCGCGGGGTGGAGCAACGAGCGTTGCATCCATGAATAATCTGCGAGTTGTATCAATCGAGCTGCTACTTGAATATGCTAACTGAGATTGATACAGTCCATACAAACTATGGGCATGAACAAAATAAATATTTATTACCGTCGCGGGGTGGAGCAGTCTGGTAGCTCGTCGGGCTCATAACCCGAAGGTCGCAGGTTCAAATCCTGTCCCC
>NZ_JBDGJV010000055.1:0-332 GCF_057656715.1 Neobacillus sp. Soil_C_43 | reverse complement strand
GGAAGTAGCTCAGCTTGGTAGAGCACTTGGTTTGGGACCAAGGGGTCGCAGGTTCGAATCCTGTCTTCCCGACCATTAATATTTTGGGGCCTTAGCTCAGCTGGGAGAGCGCCTGCCTTGCACGCAGGAGGTCAGCGGTTCGATCCCGCTAGGCTCCACCAAATAAATTAATGTGTTGACAATATATATATTATTTGATACTATATAAAAGTCGCACATGAGACAATTGTTCTTTGAAAACTAAACAAACAGAATGTCAACAAACAAAAATTATTAGTTTCTTATGAAACTAAGCCAACGTAACAAAATGAGCTAATCAACTTTCTTGGAGA
>NZ_JBDGJV010000054.1:0-337 GCF_057656715.1 Neobacillus sp. Soil_C_43 | reverse complement strand
GCATATCGGTGTTAGTCCCGTCCTTCATCGGCTCCTAGTGCCAAGGCATTCACCGTGCGCCCTTTCTAACTTAACCTGAAAGGTTTGTTTCTCTTAATTAAATAAGAGAGAAAACTAAAATGGCGATTACTCGATGTATTTACTTGACTTCTTCATTACGATTATCTAGTTTTCAAAGAACGATGTTTTGAGAGAAATTGCACTCTCAAAACTAAACAAACAAGAAACAATCAAACAAACATGTTTTGTCTGGCTCATATGTCCAGCTTATATCCTTAGAAAGGAGGTGATCCAGCCGCACCTTCCGATACGGCTACCTTGTTACGACTTCACCCCA
>NZ_JBDGJV010000053.1:0-344 GCF_057656715.1 Neobacillus sp. Soil_C_43 | reverse complement strand
CCGCAGTAGCTCAGTGGTAGAGCTATCGGCTGTTAACCGATCGGTCGTAGGTTCGAGTCCTACCTGCGGAGCCATTTCTTTTGGAGAGCTGTCCGAGTGGCCGAAGGAGCACGATTGGAAATCGTGTAGGCGGGTAACCCTGTCTCAAGGGTTCAAATCCCTTGCTCTCCGCCATTAAATTTTAAGATATGGCCCCTTGGTCAAGCGGTTAAGACACCGCCCTTTCACGGCGGTAACACGGGTTCGAATCCCGTAGGGGTCACCAATTATGGAGGATTAGCTCAGCTGGGAGAGCATCTGCCTTACAAGCAGAGGGTCGGCGGTTCGATCCCGTCATCCTCCAC
>NZ_JBDGJV010000052.1:0-369 GCF_057656715.1 Neobacillus sp. Soil_C_43 | reverse complement strand
CGAACACGGAAGTTAAGCTTCTCAGCGCCGATGGTAGTTGGGACGAAAGTCCCTGTGAGAGTAGGACGTTGCCAGGCGAAGACAGGAATTTTCATTTCTGTCTTTTTTAATCCCTTATATGAGAGTTGGAAAAAACTTTATGTTGTATCTTAGTGCAAAAAGTGTTAAGATATTAAAGTCGCTCTCAACAAGAGTGGATAAAAATGAATAATTGGAAAACATTGTTCATTGATAAAAAATAAGAATTGCGATATGATAGTTTTTGTCGCTTCTTAAAAAGTGAATTTGTTCATTGAAAACTAAACAAACAAAAACGTCAACAAACAAAAATTATTAGTTTCTTATGAAACTAAGCCAACGTAACAAAAT
>NZ_JBDGJV010000051.1:0-373 GCF_057656715.1 Neobacillus sp. Soil_C_43 | reverse complement strand
TACAACCATACGGTCCTTGTCCTGGAGAGTGGGGTTCATTGATTCACCGTCAACAACAATGGGGGTAAAGAAAAAAGAGCGAATAATAAATGCTATAACAAGAGCACCCAATATTGATTTAACCCATTCAAACGTTTCATTTTTCTTCTTTGTCATTACTCATCCTCCCTTAATATTCATCAGAATTCATATCCTCATTTTACCATATTTATTTGGGTATATATTGTTTTTCTTAAGCTATCCTTCCAGTTACAACAAGAAAAAAATGACCGCCGCAGCGATCACATTATCCTGAAAAAAGCACCCGTTCGTAATATAAGGTTAGCCAGATTTTACTGGTTGACCTTTTTTTATATGGTCTTATCATATCTGT
>NZ_JBDGJV010000050.1:0-421 GCF_057656715.1 Neobacillus sp. Soil_C_43 | reverse complement strand
ACAAAATCAATTAGAAAGCCCAATTCCCTTTACGGAAGATTGGCTCACGTGTACCATCAGGTAATTCACCATCAATATCCATATCCGCACAACCAATCATGAAATCAACATGAGTTATACTCGAATTAAGTTCTACTTCCTCACGCTGCTCCTTCGTCATTTTCTCTCCACCTTCAATACAGTTAGGGAAACCGAATCCTAATGCTAAATGGTTTGCAGCATTTTCATCAAATAAAGTATTTAGGAAAAGTACGTTTGTGTTAGAAATAGGTGAATCATGTGGAACCAGGGCTATTTCACCAAGATAATGGGAGCCTTCATCTGTTTCTACTAGGTTCTTTAATACTTCTTCGCCCTTCTTAGCTGTGATTTCAACAATTCGACCATTTTCAAAAGTTAATTTGAACTCATCAATTAAATT
>NZ_JBDGJV010000049.1:0-426 GCF_057656715.1 Neobacillus sp. Soil_C_43 | reverse complement strand
ATGGAGGAGGAAGAGGGATTCGAACCCCCGCGCGGTATGACCCGCCTGTCGGTTTTCAAGACCGATCCCTTCAGCCAAACTTGGGTATTCCTCCGTACTAACTACGAAACTAATGGTGGACCTTGTAGGACTCGAACCTACGACCGGACGGTTATGAGCCGTCTGCTCTAACCAGCTGAGCTAAAGGTCCAAGTTGAAGTTCTTTTACTCTAATGTTAAAACCGTCTGTCCCCATCTCAGAAAGCTTACTCAAGTAGCAGCTCGATGGTGACAACTCGCAGATTTTCATAGGAGCTTTGCTCGTTGCTCTAACCAGCTGAGCTAAAGGTCCAAGTTCTATAAATATATCTGGTAGCGGCGGAGGGGATCGAACCCCCGACCTTACGGGTATGAACCGTACGCTCTAGCCAGCTGAGCTACACCGCC
>NZ_JBDGJV010000048.1:0-437 GCF_057656715.1 Neobacillus sp. Soil_C_43 | reverse complement strand
GCAGATAAGGTTTTTCCAGGCGAAACAAATAGCTTAGACAAACTTTGGGATGCAATCTTCAATTCAGTACGTATAGGTGAAGTGGAACCTGTAAAGGCATGGAAAGATCATATTGGAAACTTGCTTCAAAAGGGTACTTATCTGAATGAAAAGAAATATAAAAAGTTACATTACAAAGCTGAAGGCACAGATCTAACGGTTGAGCTTCATCACCTACATCTATGGAAAAGTGGTGGAAGCCAAAATCGGCATGGTGTTCAATTTGTTGCGAATATGCCAACTGAGGAAGTATTCACTTCGCCATTACGTTCAGGTGTTAATGGTTTCGTTTCGAGTAAAAAGCCTCTTAGCTATGCAGGTAATTTAATTGATGAGTTCAAATTAACTTTTGAAAATGGTCGAATTGTTGAAATCACAGCTAAGAAGGGCGAAGAAGT
>NZ_JBDGJV010000047.1:0-437 GCF_057656715.1 Neobacillus sp. Soil_C_43 | reverse complement strand
GCAGATAAGGTTTTTCCAGGCGAAACAAATAGCTTAGACAAACTTTGGGATGCAATCTTCAATTCAGTACGTATAGGGGAAGTGGAACCTGTAAAGGCATGGAAAGATCATATTGGAAACTTGCTCCAAAAGTCTACCTATCTCAATGAAAAGAAATATAAGAAGTTACATTACAAAGCTGAAGGAACAGATTTATCGATTGAGCTTCATCCCCGACATCTATGGAAAAGTGGTGGAAGCCAAAATCGACATGGTGTTCAATTCGTTGCGAATATGCCAACAGAGGAAGTATTCACTTCGCCATTACGTTCAGGTGTTAATGGTTTCGTTTCGAGTAAAAAACCACTTAGCTATGCAGGGAATTTAATTGATGAGTTCAAATTAACTTTTGAAAATGGTCGAATTGTTGAAATCACAGCTAAGAAGGGCGAAGAAGT
>NZ_JBDGJV010000046.1:0-447 GCF_057656715.1 Neobacillus sp. Soil_C_43 | reverse complement strand
ACCGTAGAGGAAGCCAGAAAATATAAGAAAGAGTTCATTGAGCAATTTAGTGGCAATTCAAAATTAGACAAGGCCATAGAAATTTTAGAGGAAGGCTTCGAAGATGCCATTCAATACTTGAATGAGAAACCGAAATATCATAAGCATATTCGAAGTACAAACTCGTTAGAAAGAATCAATGAGGAAGTCCGGAGAAGAGAGAGGGTAATTAGAATATTTCCTAATACACAGTCAGCTTTCAGATTAATTGGAGCGGTGTTAATGGACTATGCTGAGGAAGTAGGAAGAAGAATAATTCAGGACAAAGAAGAGAAAAAATAGCGACGCGACGCGCGAATTTTTGGTGTACTGGAAGGGGGTACCCCCTTCCAGTACACCAAAAATAATTCATCTGCTTAACATTGTTTTTCATGAGGAATGAATTTACACATAATAATGGGCTTGACT
>NZ_JBDGJV010000045.1:0-458 GCF_057656715.1 Neobacillus sp. Soil_C_43 | reverse complement strand
ATTTACGGGGTGTTTTTATGACCAAATTTACATTCGAAAAGAAATTAGAAATTGTTCAAAGATATTTAAATAATGAGGGAGGTTATAAGTCCCTCGGTAAATTATATGGAATTGCGCATAATCACATCAAAAAATGGGTTCTACAATACCAATACAATGGTGAAGAAGGGCTTATTAAAATCTATACAAACTATACAGTTCAGTTTAAACTAGACGTACTAAATTATATGAACAAACAAGGGACGTCTCTGTATGAAACAGCTGCTATTTTCAATATTCCAGCACCTAGTACTATTTTGGATTGGAAGCTGAAACTCGAAGCGGAAGGATTAGATGCCCTTAAATCAAAGAAAAAGGGGCGTCCATCCATGAAAAAAGTGACAAAGAAATCTCCTCAACCAGTAGAAGGATCATTAGAAGCCTTACAGGCAGAAAACGAACGTTTACGAATGGAGAAT
>NZ_JBDGJV010000044.1:0-512 GCF_057656715.1 Neobacillus sp. Soil_C_43 | reverse complement strand
GAAAAATTAAAAAGCTATGCAGAATTGGTTGTAAAAGTAGGATTAAACGTTCAACCGAACCAAATCCTTTATGTAAGAGCTAGTGTGGATACGATTCCGTTTGCTAGAGCTGTCGCTCGCGAGGCTTATAATGCAGGTGCAAAAAATGTGTATGTGGACTATAGTGATCCTGAAATCACACTCTCACGCTATTTGAGAGCATCAGATGATGTTTTTACAGAGTTTCCTGAATGGGAGCGAGTTCAACGTGAGAAGTTGATTGATAAGGATTCGGCATTTTTATTTATCGTTTCCGACGATCCAGATTTATTGTCCAAAGCTGATCCAAATCGTATTGCGAATTACCAAAAAGTAAGCGGAGAAGCCATGGTAAAGTGGCGAGAGCAGCAAGATGATGTTAGTTGGGTCATCTGCGCAGCTCCAAGTCAGGCGTGGGCAGATAAGGTTTTTCCAGGCGAAACAAATAGCTTAGACAAACTTTGGGATGCAATCTTCAATTCAGTACGTATAGG
>NZ_JBDGJV010000043.1:0-588 GCF_057656715.1 Neobacillus sp. Soil_C_43 | reverse complement strand
AAATAGATGCCCTCGCTAGTGAAATTGAAGAATATGAGATCCTTCAATCTATCCCTGGAGTCGGAGAAAAAATCGCTGCCACGATTATTTCTGAAATTGGAGAGATAGATCGGTTTAATGATGCCAAGAAGTTAGTTGCATTCGCCGGAATAGATCCTAGTGTGTACTCTTCTGGAAAGTTTACTGCATCGGTAAACCGAATAACCAAACGTGGCTCGTGTAGGCTCCGCCACGCCTTGTATATGGCTGTTCAAAGTGGTATTCGGGATTCGCGTAAAAAGAAAACGACTGATGACATCATTCCACGCAATAGAAGACTACGAGAGTTTTACGATAAGAAACGAGAAGAAGGAAAACCGTTTAGAGTAGCCATCATTGCTTGTGTAAATAAGCTCTTACATTGGATATATGCCTTACTAAAAAGCAGAACAACTTTCCAAGATATAGCTTAGAAACTATATCTAACTAAATACAACAAAACCTTCCAATTAGTGTACAACGGAAGGTTATTTGGCATGAACATTTTTAGTATATCATGAGGTTATTAAACTTTTTATTGAAAAATGTTGACAAACTATTAGCTGGTTT
>NZ_JBDGJV010000042.1:0-856 GCF_057656715.1 Neobacillus sp. Soil_C_43 | reverse complement strand
TGATCTGACCCAATAAAGTTAGACAAAATATTTCTATGCAACTTTTAAGACTTGAGTTCGGTACTCCACCGGACTCAGGTCTTTTAATTTTGCCTTCATTCGTTTGTGATTGTAATAGTAAATATAGTCCGTTAATTCCCGTTCAAAATGTTCAATACTATCAAATTCCTGTAGATAAAGGAGTTCAGACTTTAATAAACCAAAGAAATTTTCCATCACAGCGTTATCCAAACAGTTACCCTTTCGGGACATACTCTGTGTAATTTGGTGCTGTTCTAATGTTTTTTGGTACTGTTTCATTTGATAATGCCAACCTTGATCTGAATGTAGAATTACTTGTTCTCCTGGCTGAATACGTTCAATCGCTTGGTCTAACATATCGCCTACCAATTTGTAAACAGGACGTTTCATGACCGTATACGCTATAATTTCGCCATTACACAAATCAAGTACTGGAGAAAGGTAACGTTTCTCACCGAACAGGTGGAATTCTGTGACGTCGGTTACCCATTTTTGATTCATTTTCTCGGCAGAGAAATCGCGATTTAAAACGTTCGGAGCGATTTTGCCTACATTTCCTTTATATGAACGGTACTTCTTCATACGTACCATGCATTTTAAACCGATTTCATTCATTAACCGATTGATAGTTTTGGGATCGTGTCGGAACCCTCTTTTTTCTAGCTCTTTTGTAATACGACGATACCCGTAACGACCTTTATGTTCATGAAAAATCTCGTTGATTGCTTCTTTTACTTTCTCATATTTATCAGGTTGATTTAACCGTTTTTCCCAATAATAATACGTACTGCGTGGAATGTCAGCGACTTCAACTAAATCCACAACCTCATACTGA
>NZ_JBDGJV010000041.1:0-895 GCF_057656715.1 Neobacillus sp. Soil_C_43 | reverse complement strand
AGGTTAAGTTAGAAAGGGCGCACGGTGAATGCCTTGGCACTAGGAGCCGATGAAGGACGGGACTAACACCGATATGCTTCGGGGAGCTGTAAGTAAGCTTTGATCCGGAGATTTCCGAATGGGGGAACCCACTGTTCGTAATGGAACAGTATCTTTACCTGAATACATAGGGTATTGAAGGCATACCCGGGGAACTGAAACATCTAAGTACCCGGAGGAAGAGAAAGCAAACGCGATTCCCTGAGTAGCGGCGAGCGAAACGGGACATAGCCCAAACCAAGAGGCTTGCCTCTTGGGGTTGTAGGACACTCAACATGGAGTTACAAAGGAACGGGGTAGATGAAGCGGCCTGGAAAGGCCCGTCAGAGAAGGTAAAAACCCTGTAGTCGAAACTTCGTTCCCTCCTGAGTGGATCCTGAGTACGGCCGGACACGAGAAATCCGGTCGGAAGCAGGGAGGACCATCTCCCAAGGCTAAATACTCCCTAGTGACCGATAGTGAACCAGTACCGTGAGGGAAAGGTGAAAAGCACCCCGGAAGGGGAGTGAAATAGTTCCTGAAACCGTGTGCCTACAAGTAGTTAGAGCCCGTTAATGGGTGATAGCGTGCCTTTTGTAGAATGAACCGGCGAGTTACGATCCCATGCAAGGTTAAGTTGAAGAGACGGAGCCGCAGCGAAAGCGAGTCTGAATAGGGCGATTGAGTATGTGGTCGTAGACCCGAAACCAGGTGATCTACCCATGTCCAGGGTGAAGTCCAGGTAACACTGGATGGAGGCCCGAACCCACGCACGTTGAAAAGTGCGGGGATGAGGTGTGGGTAGCGGAGAAATTCCAATCGAACTTGGAGATAGCTGGTTCTCTCCGAAATAGCTTTAGGGCTAGCCTCACGTAGT
>NZ_JBDGJV010000040.1:0-1050 GCF_057656715.1 Neobacillus sp. Soil_C_43 | reverse complement strand
AAAAGCACCCGTTCGTAATATAAGGTTAGCCAGATTTTACTGGTTGACCTTTTTTTATATGGTCTTATCATATCTGTAGTCGGGGGAGAACGTCGCACCCGTGGGACTAGATTCCGTTAGCTAAACTGTTCACCCCCCTACTTGTATAAACATGTTTCAGGCTGGTTGGGACGATGATCCCGTTTAACAAGCGAACCTATGACATTACAAGAAGCTTTAGGGGATACCGACTTATTTTGTATTTTTAGAGGAGGAGAATTAAATATGAATCCAGTCATTGGATTGGATGTATCAAAAGGTGAAAGTCAGGTTCAAGCATTTTTAGATAAAGGTAAGCCATATCGTAAGAGTTTTAGTATTGAACATAATCTTGATGGATTGGGGAGTTTATTAGAGTTCCTTCAAGAAGTTGAAAAAGCAGCTGGCGGTTATCAACCTTCGGTTGTTTTAGAATCAACTGGCCATTATCATACTCCAGTTATTCAGTTTTTGGAGGATCAAAAATATGTTTATATTATCGTCAATCCTCTTATTTCTCACAGAGCCAAGAGCTCAAGCCTACGAAAGGTAAAAACAGATGCGATTGATGCTTATCACCTTTGTGAACTGTTTTATAAAGAGGAGCTAGAGCCTTCCAAAAAGCGTGGAGTTCAACTCTTAAACCTTCGTAATCTAACAAGGCAACAAGAGAGCATCGCAGAAATATCAGCCAAAACAAAGTTACAGCTACATTCTTTAATCGATCAGGTTTTCCCAGAGTATCGAGGGGTGTTTGGTAGCCTCTATTCAAAAGTATCTTTGCTTACTTTACTTGCATTTCCTACTTCTGCGGCTGTATTAAGTGTAAGTGAAACAGAGTTAACGGATAAGATAGCTTCATTATGTATGAGTCGTTCGGAATCTTGGGCAAAGGAAAAGGCACAGAAGTTAAGAGAAGCAGCCCTTCGTAATCCTTTTCAAAACAATCTCTACGATAGTCATATTTTTAATCTTGAAATCTTGGTTAAAATTGTTCTTCAATACCGAGAGCATCTATCCAATATTGCGGAT
>NZ_JBDGJV010000039.1:0-1253 GCF_057656715.1 Neobacillus sp. Soil_C_43 | reverse complement strand
CGTGTTACAATGTTTTCGACCAAGAAAACCATAAACGGAGGACATGATGATGACCCAAATCAATATTACTATAAATTTAGAGGATCTCAAAGAAAAAGTTGAAAGCAGCTCATTAGAATCACCAGTTAAGGCATCTTTATCACTAATTTTAAATTCTTTAATGGAAAAAGAAAGAGATGAATATATTAATGCTCTTTCTCATGAAAGAACCGAAGATCGAAGGGGCTATCGAAATGGTTACTATGAGCGTGAACTCATTACTGGTGTAGGTTCTCTCAAACTAAAAGTACCTCGTACCAGAGACGGTGAATTTTCTACAACTATCTTTGAAAAGTATAAAAGCTGTGATCAAGCACTAATTCTTTCTATGATTGAAATGGTTGTAAATGGTGTTTCTACACGTAAAATCACAAAAATTGTAGAGGAATTATGTGGGACAAGTGTGTCCAAATCACTTGTTTCCAATCTAATGAAGACCGTAGACCCTATCATTAACGACTGGAGAAACAGACCACTAAACGTTCATTATTATCCATATGTATACGTGGATGCCATGTACATTAAAATTCGTGAGAACGATAAAGTAGTTTCTAAAAGTGTTCATATTGCTGTTGGGGTTAGTGAAAGTGGTCATAGAGAGATTATTGGTCTCAAAGTCAATCATTCCGAATCTACTGATAGCTGGACTGCCTTCTTTGAATACCTAAAGTCCAGAGGACTTCAATCACCTAAAATGGTGATTTCTGATGCTCATGGTGGCCTAGTTACTTCCATCAAAGAAACATTTTTAGGCACTTCTTGGCAGAGGTGTAGTGTCCATTTTTTAAGAAACATCATGGATACACTGCCAAAGAAAGGTACTACTGAAGCACGTCAAGAACTAAAAGACCTTTTTAAAAACTCCGATATTAAGGTTGTAAGAGAATTAAAAAATCGCTTTGTAGAAAAGTATCAAGATGCCAAAGGATTTTCAAAAGCGATTGAAACGCTAGAAAATGGATTTGAAGATGCGATTCAATTCCATTCACAACCAGTGGAGTATCAAAAACACCTTCGTACAACGAATATGCTTGAACGTTTAAATCAAGAGGTTCGCAGAAGAGAAAAGGTCATTCGAATCTTTACGAATGATCAGTCCGCTATAAGGATAATTGGTTCCGTATTAATGGATATTGAGGAAGATTGGAATAAACATAATGTTCCATACCTCAAGAAAACAAATGAAAGATAACACTCTATCTAAGCGGGGGGGG
>NZ_JBDGJV010000036.1:0-8295 GCF_057656715.1 Neobacillus sp. Soil_C_43 | reverse complement strand
TGGCATGAACATTTTTAGTATATCATGAGGTTATTAAACTTTTTATTGAAAAATGTTGACAAACTATTAGCTGGTTTACTTTAAGTAGATTTATTCACAAACTACTTAAAGGACCTGTTTGTTTAAGATGGTGTTCACCCAATCAATGCACAATCAAATATGTACGATTATTCTATTTAACTCTAAGAATAATCTTACCCTTTGTACGTCCACTTTCAATGTGCTGGTGTGCCTTTACAATTTGTTCCAAAGGATAACATTTTTCAATAACAGGTCTTAATTTTTCTTCCTCCACAAGATCACTTAGGAAATCCAAATCTCTATCATTTGGTTTCGTAAGATGAATCTTTGCTTTCTTGCGACCTATTAATGAACCTATCATTAATTGGAAAGGATGGTATCTAGGGAAAAACAGGTGTTCCGTAATATAAAGACCTTTCTCGGTTAAAGAGTGTAAACAACTGAAAAAGGTTAGCTTACCAACTGCATCCAGAATAATATCGTATTTATTTCCATTATCCGTGAAATCTTCCTTGGTATAATCAATAACGTATTGTGCCCCAAGTTCCATAACCCAATCTAAATTGGAGGTACTACAAACAGCAGTTACCTCAGCCCCAAAGTAATTTGCAAGTTGAACAGCAAAATGCCCTACTCCGCCAGAAGCTCCATATATTAAGACTCTTTGACCTTGCTTTACCTGTGCTACATCTCGCAATGCTTGTAACGCAGTTTGAGCAGCACACGGTATAGCAGCCGCTTCCTCAAAAGTTATGTTTTTCGGCATATGACTTAGGAAATTCTCACGTGGAACGACATATTCAGAATGAGATCCGAAGCAACTCCCGAAAACGTGATCACCCACTTTAAATTTGCGTACATTTTCACCGATAGCCTCAATAGTCCCCGCAACATCAATGCCTAGTATGGGGTTCTTGGGTTTTGTTAGTCCATTATCCACCCTTGTTGGTAAATAACCCTTTCGGTACAAGTAGTCTAATGTATTGACGGATGCACTGTGTACACGAATCAACACCCTATCTTGTTCTTTGATGGATGGCTGTTCTACATCCTTTATACCCATAACTTCAGGGGGACCAAAAGTACTGTAAATCGCTGCTCTCACCTACATTACCTCCAAAATAATAGTATTATAGGACTTTTATTTAATAGAAACCTCCTTCTTATTATAATGTTTGTTAGCGAAAAATTCAGACTCTTTAACGAACTTTTCTTAAAAACTCCCCCGTTCAAGGTGTCCATCCAAATAATCTTAATTGACCAGCAAACGGAGCTTCGAATTGACCGCTAACGCAATATATAACCCTTTTTAAAATTCATAAATATCTCCTTCAATACATCCGTCATATTGTTCAATTCTTACTAGATCCTTCTTCAGCTAACCTGCGTCGTTAAGTGCATCTTTTCAATTCTAGTGTGAATTACAGTGTGTTTTCCTATGTATTTAGATTGTGTGCACCTCTGAAGTAAACTCGTTTCAATCCACGCCGTGGTATTTTTTTATTTAAGCTCTGTGACACTTGAGTGTTGATATCCGCTCCCTATTGTTAAATTACACCATCTACCCTCGTTCCGATTTTCTCTAATTGCATAGTATGTTCGTCATATAGTTTCCGTGCCCATTTCTGAATCAAGGATGGTGTTATTGTTTTCCATTTTTCGAGTTCTTCTGTCTTGTCTTGACCAAAAGCTAGTCTGGTTAATTTTTCCATTAACACATAAGATGAATACGGATGGGGAAACCTTGGGTCATTTTTCCCCTCATAGAAGAATTTCTTTAGTAATCTAAAAGACTTTGGCTCGTAAATTAGCTCGACAAGTTTTGCCCGGTATTCTAAATCCTTAGGTTTCATGTTAGGGAAACGTGTATAATCACTTAAATGCTGGGCCTCATGTTTTAAATAGCTAACTTGAAACTCGGTACCGTCCAGATTTATTTTCTTTTTCTTCGGTCGATCATTTACAAAATAAAGTCCTTCAGGCTTTGCCCAGCCACCTGCCCGTTTTTCCCCAAAGGTAGAAAAATGTATCCAACTTTGCAGTAGAAAATCCGATAAAAAATACACGGTTATCTCTTCCTTATGGTATGGAAGTTCAACCATAAATACTTTCTTTTCCATCGTCTTCCATATAAAAGGGCCTCTAAAAGGTCCAGTTAAACCACCTAAGAAGTGATAGCCCTTATTTTTAAATAACACCTCTAATTGACCTTCTATCTGATCGAGATCCAAACCAGAAGGGTTATTGGAAATACATGGTGCAAGTGATTGTGCTAGTTGGATTTCTGCTTCTGATGTATTCTGTCTTGTTAAAACTGCAATAAAGTATTGATAGTAAGCTAGTAGTACTCTTCTAATCCAAGGATCCTTAGATTTAATCCGAAAGATTGGTTTTTTTGTAAAGAATCTTCGATAATACTTCAATTCTAGCGCTTGGGTTTTTTTGTTCTTATTTTTTATCGAACAAAGGTATTCATATGCTGCTGGAACATCTCCTTGCAGACAATAAGCATAAAATCTTGATACATCCATCTTGTACCCCTCGTATCCTATAATATCGTTATTGTTAATATTAGATTCTTACTGGTAAAATACCTTTTTTGCATATAAAGGAAAAGAAAGACAAGTTGTCAAATGTAGTAATACAAGAATAAGAATATCGGAGGATAACAATGATTGAATTAGTGAGAGTTTTAAAGGATGAGGAGCAAACTTTACATAACCTAATGCAATTCTACATCTATGAATTTGCACAGTATTTGCCATCTATTACCCTTGAAGAGAACGGGCTTTACAAGCCTTTTGATTTAACCCCATACTGGAGCCGCCCCAACCTCCACCCTTTTTTCATTAAGAAGGATAATGAACTTATTGGTTTTGCTTTAGTTGAGAGTGCCACTGTAACTGAACCAAATACTATTCTCGAATTTTTTATCATTCGTAAATATAATGGTAAAGGCTTTGGGAAACTAGCTGCAACAAAACTTTTTAACATGTTTTCAGGAAAGTGGCACATTACGCAAATTGAAAAAAACTATCCAGCCCAAGCGTTCTGGAGAAACATAATTTCTACATTTACTAACGGTAACTACCTCGAAAGATATGATAAGAAACGCCGTTCGATACAAGAATTTGAGATTTAGAGTAACAAACAATGAAGGCTGTACCAAAATAGGCAGCCTCCATTGTTTTATACTATCGTCTGTAAATCCTTTTCTAACATCTCTTTTGCATTCTCATCTACTATTTGTTGTACATAGACTAGTGCTGTTGAATACGCCTTTTTAGAAGCGTCCGTCTCACCTAATAATGCATATGCCCTGCACAAGGCTTCATACGCATAACCGATATAAAACGGTTCAATATTATGTTCAATACTCACTTCAAGGCACCGATTACCGTAGTAAACCGCTCTTTCACCTAACCCTGCGGTGGAATAAACTCTTGATAGTTGCCAATAACCAATCGATAGATTTTTAGCCGTGTGTTCTGGAACTTGAGTCCAATGCCAAAAAGAAGTATGAGCGAGATGAATCATCTTCTCTTCCTCTTCCTTTGTTCTTTCAGCCAAATCGAGCAAGTCCCACACCATATTAAAACAATTCACCGCTAATTGCTTATGAGATACCGCTGTTGTTGTCATGCTTCTTCCACCTTTCTTTTTTCAAAATTACTAATATATAATCCTGGTACTACTTCAAAGTCACTTACGAATGTGAATCCATTTTTCAAATATAAATTTTTGGCTGGGGGATTATCTTTACCCGTTGATACTTTATAAACGGACATTTGCGAATTCCTTCTCTCTACTTCACTCAACAACTTCTGTGCAATTCCTTTCCGAAAATGGGCTGGATGAACAACCATTCTGCAAATAGTAAGCTCATCCGCTTCGACCGTATAAGAAATGGCTCCAGCGAGTGTTTTCTCTTCGAAATAACCGAGGAAAGTTTCCTTACATTCAATTAATTCCTCCAATGACTCTATTAGAGGTGGGATTTCGAAAAAATTAATTAACTCGGCTTCAATCATATAGGAAGCCCTCTGAAGTTTCAGCAACTCCTTTGCTAGATTCCTATTTTGTAAATCAATCACTTTTATCATGAATTATTTTCCTTTACTTAAATAAATTAATCATTCTTTTTTCCATACTGTGTCTAGAATTATTCATTTTCTTGTATTCGCTTTGTTTTTCAATCTATCCTTCTTTTTTTCAAAAAAATATCCCCCACTAGGTGAGGGATAGATATTCTTATGCCACTTTAATTGCTTTTCCAAATGGTACTCTCGGTAAGAATTGTCCAGGTACTAGCCAAAATAATTCAAAATCCACTGTTTCCATTTCCTCTGAAAAAAAGCCGGTTACATCCGTAATATAAAACAGTGTGTCTATCTTTTCTTCTTTTGCCCACTCAAGCACTAATGTATAGGAAGATTTCCCATGTGTATAAAAAGTAAGGGTTTCACTTTTTACTGGGGAAATATCTCTGATCTTAAAATCTGCTTGAACCAGAAGCGTGTCTGGCTTAACGGTTTCAAACAGCTTTACTATGTTATTAATAAGGATAACAGGTGCTTCATTTGTGGACGTGTCTACTGCTAAAGCCACTTTTTTGTCCTGTCGTTGCTGTATCATAGAAAGAATCGTTTTGTGCCATTTCAAACTCCATCATCCCCTTTGTTTGAATGAGTGAACTATCTTATTTTGGGTTAGTGGATAATGGTTTATGATTGGATAATTGCGGGAAAATAAACGCTGTTTTTATGGACAGACTAATTAGTAAAGATAAGCAATCGAATAATTGGAGGAATTTCCTCCAATCCTTGAATAGTAAAATCTGAATCAACATGGTTCCACTGTGCATCTTTTTTCCAAATTCCTACCATACCAATTGCGCGGGCTACCCGAATATCGTTATCAGGATGGTCGCCAACGTATATGCTTTCATTTGGCTGAACTCCAAGTGAACCCAAGGCTCTCTTGAATATTTCAGGATTCGGTTTTTTAATTCCTTCCCATTCTGATACGAGGATCGTCTGAAAGTATGTATCAATCCCTAAAGCCTTAATATTATCGATTTGGAACTTTCCTAATCCATTTGTAATTAATCCTAAAGAAATTGACCGACTCTTTAGTTCCTCCAACATTTCTGTAACATATGGAAAGGGGACACAATGGTACTTAAAGTGCTTAACATAATCTTTTAGTAGGTCATCACAGCTTACTTCTTTTATATTAAATTCATCAATCATTTGTTGGTAGACTTTATCCTTCCAGACATACCCACGGCATTCTAATTCAGTAAACCTGGATATGTACTGTTTCTTTTGAATATGTCCAAGCCATTTGTTTAGTCTTTTATATTGATTCAAGAGAAATTTTTGTACAGAAGCATCGCGATTCAGCAAAGTGCCATCTAGATCAAATAGTGCAGCTTTTATCATCACGAAGCCTCCTCCACTTTTTTCTTAGCAATCAATTTCTTTAATTATTTTTGCGGGATTTCCACCAACGACAACGTTATCGGGTACATCTTTTGTAACCACTGCCCCTGATGCAATGACGACATTATTTCCTATTGTTACTCCTGGATTAATGACCGCTCGTCCCCCTATCCATACATTGTCCCCTATTGTGACTGGCTTGCCGTATTCCTTACCAGATATTCTTTCGTAAGGATTAATTGGATGTGTAGCCGTATATATCTGTACTCCTGGAGCAATAAAACAATTATCACCGATGCGTATCTCACAAACATCTAAAAATACGCAATCAAAGTTTGCATAAAAATTCTCACCTACATGAAGATTGTATCCATAGTCACACCGTAAAATAGGTTCAATATATATATTGTCCCCTGTTGTTCCAAATAGTTCTTTAAGTAATTCGGTTCGTTTTTCAACCTCTGTTTCTAATGTTTGATTGTATAATCGTGTCAATCTTCGTGCATTTTCTCTGCCTTTCATTAGTTCAGTGTCTGCTGGATTATACATTTCTCCGTTTAGCATTTTTTCCTTTTCAGTTATCATTAGTAAACTCCATTCATTTGGTTTTTTTAATATCTTTATCATATCAAATAATTATTAACAATTTTATCTAGATAAAAGATATTGATTTTTCAGAAAACAATAATTACCATTAACATATAAACGTGTTGTTATCCATGGGGAGGAAAATCATTTGAAATTTGACGTTATTGTGGTTGGGGCCGGCCTAGCAGGTTTAGTAACTACTGCTGAACTGGCTGATGCAGGAAAGAAGGTACTGCTTTTAGATCAAGAACCTGAAGCGTCTATAGGAGGACAGGCATGGTGGTCTTTTGGAGGGCTATTTCTTGTGGATTCACCCGAACAAAGACGAATGGGAATAAAAGATTCCCATGACTTGGCCTGGCAAGACTGGCTAGGATCCGCAGGTTTCGATCGAGAAGAGGATGAGGATTATTGGGGGAAAAAGTGGGCAGAGGCTTACGTTGATTTCGCTGCTGGTGAAAAACGCGAGTGGTTGACTGGAATGGGTATTCGTTTTTTCCCTGTGGTCGGTTGGGCAGAACGTGGAGGCTATACAGCGGAAGGACATGGTAATTCTGTACCAAGGTTTCATATTGTCTGGGGTACTGGTCCTGGCCTTGTTAAACCCTTTGAGGAGCGAGTCAGAAAAGCAATGGAGAAAGGACTTGTCGATTACCGCCCACGTCATCGGGTGAATGAGTTAATCAAAGTAAATGGAGCTGTTTCCGGTGTCCGGGGAGACGTTCTTGTTCCAAGCAATGCAGCCCGCGGAGAGGCAAGTTCCCGTGAAGTCATTGGTGATTTTGAATTTCTTAGTTCAGCGGTAGTAGTAACTAGCGGCGGGATTGGCGGAAATCACGAGTTGATTAAGAAAAATTGGCCTACACGGCTTGGATCAGCACCAAAGAATATGATATCAGGTGTACCAGAACACGTGGATGGAAGGATGCTTGGTATTACAGAGAAAGCTGGTGGACGCATCGTTAATCGCGACAGAATGTGGCACTATACGGAAGGAATAAAAAACTGGGACCCCGTCTGGCCTATGCATGGAATCCGAATTCTTCCTGGTCCTTCCTCACTTTGGCTGGATGCGAACGGAAATCGATTCCCGGCACCAAATTTCCCGGGTTTTGATACATTAGGAACCCTTGAAGCGATTATGAAAACAGGTTACGATTATTCTTGGTTCATTCTAACACAGAAGATTATTGAAAAAGAGTTTGCTTTATCTGGCTCCGAACAAAATCCAGATTTAACAGGAAAAAGTATAAAGAAAGTGTTGGCGCGTGTACTTCCAGGTCCAACTGCGCCTGTAAAAGCATTTATGGACAAGGGCGAGGACTTTGTCATTGCTAATACCCTTCCTGAACTTGTGGAAGGAATGAATAAGCTTACTGATGATCCATTACTTAAGCTCGATCACATCGAGAGGCAAATTTTAGCGAGAGATCGTGAAATAGAAAATAAGTTTACGAAGGATCTTCAAATTACTGCCATGCGCGGGGCCCGGAATTATTTAGGGGATAAATTGATCAGGGTTGCTCCCCCACATAAAATTCTTGATCCAAAAATGGGACCATTGATTGCTGTCCGGTTAAATATTGTGAGTCGTAAAACGTTGGGCGGCCTTCAAACGGATTTGTCTGGCAGAGTCCTAGATGCTTCTGGAAATCCAGTACCTGGCCTTTATGCAGCTGGTGAGGTTTCTGGGTTTGGCGGAGGAGGGATTCATGGTTACCGATCATTAGAAGGAACGTTTGTCGGAGGCTGCCTGTTTACAGGAAGGCAAGCAGGCCGTGCGCTGGCTAAAGAGTTGAATTAACTGGAAAAAGCAGTGATAACCTTGATAATCTGGTTATCACTGCTTTTGTATTTGTGTTGCTTAATGGAATGGTCTTATCGACTGACGTGGAATATCTTTGCACGATATGGGCGTTATAAAATGCTTTTATCGACCCGCACGAACTTTTTTCAGGCTTCAACGGTCTCATAGAACCACCCTACGCGACCTTTCTTTCTTTTCATCACACTCAACGGTCTCATAGAACCCTCCTACGCGACCTTTCTTTCTTTTCTTCACGCTCAACGGTCTCATAGAACCCTCCTACGCGACCTTTCTTTCTTTTTTCACGCTTCAACGGTCTCATAGATCCACGTTACGCGACCTTTCTTTCATCTATTCAGATTAAGTCCATATAATTGTGTAAAAAGAAAATAGGTCATCATCATGACCCGTGTTACAATGTTTTCGACCAAGAAA
>NZ_JBDGJV010000035.1:0-16421 GCF_057656715.1 Neobacillus sp. Soil_C_43 | reverse complement strand
CGTTGGCTTAGTTTCATAAGAAACTAATAATTTTTGTTTGTTGACGTTTTTGTTTGTTTAGTTTTCAAAGAACAAATCTCTCATCATCGCTTAAAAGCGACTTTATAATCTTATCAAGTTAATGATGGAAAGTCAATAACTTTTTATTTACTAGTTCGACGTCTTGGTGACGACTTTTAATATATTACAGCATTCCAACCATATGGTCAATAGTTATTTTAAAAAAATAAAAACCGCTGGTTTCAGCGGCTTGTACAGCTATAAAACCCAGTGTTGAATAGCTACTAAGGCAAATACTCCAGGTATCCCCAGAAAGCCGGATACTGCAGATGTAGCTACATTAATGGGGACATGGATCCCGTACCGGTTACCGGCTGCATTTAAGAAAAATAGAAACAACGCCCCGATTAAGAATTTAACCGCTGCTTGACCAACAAACCGTGCTGGTTTAAAAGGTGCCCCAGAGAATAAGAGTAATAGGATCAGGCCTCCTAATACAGAAATAACGATAATAGGTTCCAAATAACGCTCCCCTCCTCCTTCATCATTATCCATACAGTTTATGTACAAGTTAGAGGGAATAGACCGTATAAATAAAAAAGCCCGTCCACACATAGTGGTCAGGCTCATCATTTAAATTCATCTTAATAAAGTGACATGTCGCTGTTTTGCTTCTCTTAATAAGAAGATATACTTCGCTTCTGCAATTTTGGTTTGGCAAATAACCTCTTCGGAAGGATCAAAACTTTTTTCCAATAGCTGTTTTTCTTGCTGCCAATGC
Source organism: Neobacillus sp. Soil_C_43 (assembly GCF_057656715.1). Lineage (NCBI taxonomy): Bacteria > Bacillati > Bacillota > Bacilli > Caryophanales > Bacillaceae > Neobacillus > Neobacillus sp. Soil_C_43. The sequence goes on along the minus strand of NZ_JBDGJV010000035.1, from coordinate 15,640 downwards.
TCTTTCAAACGATTCAACTGTATCAAGAGCTTTTCATCATACTCTTTTCGAAGCCGTCCTTTACGTCGAAAAAACATACTTTATTTCCTCCGAATTTTATCTTATAGTTCTCGTCGGCCCTCTATTGCTTTCGATAAGGTTACTTCATCAGCATACTCAAGGTCCCCGCCAACTGGTAATCCATGGGCAATTCTTGTCGTCTTAATACCTGATGGTTTTAACAAACGAGAGATATACATAGCGGTTGCTTCACCTTCAATATTCGGGTTCGTAGCTAAGATCACTTCCTGTACGGTTTCATCCTGAAGACGTTTTAGTAAATCAGGGATATTAATATCTTCTGGACCTATCCCGTCCATTGGAGAAATAGCCCCATGTAATACATGATATAACCCGTTGAATTCCTTCATCTTTTCCATTGCAATAACATCCTTTGGATCCTGGACAACACAAATGATACTTCTATCCCTGCGTTGATCTTCACATATATAGCAAGGATCCTGATCCGTGATGTGACCACAAACAGAACAATACGTTAAATTACGCTTTGCATTCACAAGCGCTTTTGCAAAATCAAGGACGGTGTCCTCTTTCATACTTAACACATAAAAGGCCAGGCGTGCAGCCGTTTTAGGGCCGATTCCTGGCAATTTCATAAAGCTGTCGATGAGCTTAGAAATCGGTTCAGGATAATGCATTACTATTTTTCCCCTTTAATAAAAGAGGCTGCACGTAAGAACAGCCTCTTTTGGTTTAATCAAGCTTAGAAAGGAAGGTTCATTCCTTTTGTGAATTGGCCCATTGTATTGTTTGTTAGCTCTTCAGCCTTTTTAAGGGCGTCATTTACAGCTGCTAACACAAGATCCTGCAACATTTCTACATCATCCGGGTCAACTGCCTCAGGTTTAATTTGTACATCTACCACTTCTTTATGACCGGTTACAACGACCTTAACCATACCACCGCCGGCAGTTCCTTCAATTTTTTCTTGACCTAATTCTTCTTGAGCTTCCGCCATTTTCTTTTGCATTTTTTGCATTTGCTTCATCATATTTTGCATATTACCCATTCCGCCACGCATCATAACACATTACCTCCATATAGTAAGTTATTATTATTCTATTACTTCTACGAACTCAGCGCCAAAAAGTTTTTTTGCCTCAGATATATGAGGTTCCTCTTCCTTCCTGCTTGTTTCGCTGACTTCTCCTTCTTCACCATGCTGACTGTTCAAGAAGCTTTCACGAATGGCTCCCCATTGTTCCTCGGGTACACCCAAGAATAGAAATCTTTTACCAGTTAATTTTTGAAAGGCACCGGTAATCGCTTCTTGAAAATCCTTTCTATCTGTTGCCATTTGACAAATCATTTCATGCTTAAACTTTATAATTAAGGCATCCGCCGAAGCTGCAACTGGCTCCGCATCATTTAACAAGGCTGCGTGCGATTTTATTAAGCTTGCCAGCATTTCGCCCCATTTACCTTTAATCTGATTTAAATCGTTTTTGGTAGCTACCTTTAATACTTCATTGATTTTACCAACTGCAGGCTGGAATCCTTTCCTGGACACTCTCTGAGCCGGTTTTTGCTGCTGCGGTGCTGCATCCTGTGAGGTAACAGTGATCCCGCTGGTTTTTAATTGCTCTAGTTCATTTTCTAGTTGTTCAATCCTAGATAACAAATGGTCGACATTGGAAGGCTGTGCTGCTTCCTTTTCTATACTTTCCATTTGACAGAGCTTAACAATTGCCACCTCAAGAAATATCCGCGGATGGTTCGTCCATCTCATTTCTTGTTGTGTTTTATTTAAGAAGTCAATGACCTGATAGATTTGTCCGGTAGGAGTGGCTTCCGCCATCCTGCGAAATTCATCGTCAAGCATGACTCTTTCAAGCGACTCTTCAAGATTTGGTGCCGTTTTATAAAGCAGCATGTCTCGATAGAATAAAATCAAATCTTCGATAAATCGCGTTGGGTCCTTACCGTGAAATAATAATTCCTCAAGCGCCTCTAAACCACTCGCCACATCTTTTTCTTGAAATGAGCTTGATAATTTATTCAAGAACCCTTGGGATACAGAGCCGGTCACTGTCAAGGCATCCTCTACCGTTACCCGATCCTGACTATAGGATATTGCCTGGTCTAATAGACTTAAGGCATCACGCATCCCGCCCTCTGCTGCACGGGCAATCATTTTCAAGGCATCCTCATCACATACTACGCCTGTTTCATCAACAATTAATTTCATCCGCTTTACAATAGAACCAGCTGTGATGCGTCTAAAATCAAACCGCTGACATCTAGAAATAATCGTTAATGGAATTTTATGAGGTTCTGTTGTAGCTAAAATAAAAATTACATGCTTCGGTGGTTCTTCTAATGTTTTTAATAAAGCATTAAAAGCACTAATGGAAAGCATATGTACCTCATCAATGATGTAAACCTTATAGTTAACAGCAGTCGGTGCAAATTTGACCTTTTCCAATACATCTCTCATTTCTTCCACACGAGAGTTGGAAGCAGCATCAAACTCTAACACATCTGGAATCGTTCCATTGGTAATTCCACGGCAGGCTGCACATTCATTACATGGTTCTGATACAGGTGCGCGTTCACAGTTAATTGCCTTTGCTAAGATCTTAGCTGCGCTCGTTTTACCTGTTCCTCTTGGGCCAGAAAAAAGATAGGCATGTGATATCTTTTGTTGAAGCAGGGCGTTCTGCAATGTCTGCGTAACATGTTCTTGTCCTACTACATCGATAAATGCCTGCGGACGCCAAACACGATATAAAGCCTGATAAGCCAACTGACACCGCCCCCTTCGAAATAATTCATCCTAACCATTATAACGTATCCATTTTCATTTTTTCAAAGTGTATTCATAAGAGTTCACAAAAAAACTCATCTCCATTCTGAGATGAGTTGATTTATATACATATGTAACTGCCGTGCACCTTCCTTCGACTAACGCCCATAAGCGTTACTTAAGCAGTTAGCTCGACCCAGGCAACCCTGCGGCACATGAGAGCGTCCACTTAATGCTGCTTCCTTCCGGACCTGACATGGTTCATGGATTCCCATTGCGCAGGACCCGGGTGTCAACACCACTTACTTAAGGCAGACCCTACAGGCCATTAGCCTCGGGAAGGGATTCAGTCCCGCTAGAGCGGATTGCGGGTACAGGGCACCGCTACCTCCCCACCTAGCACGGCAAAGTTGATAACTAAGTTTGGTGCGTCGTATCTGACGCCTTTCTAATATACAACCAATCTCGAAAAAAAGCAATATTAATCAACTGTAAGTTATTGTAAATCTTCTATTTCTTTTCGTTCCTTCGTTGTTTCTCAAGTTTTTTCCTTTCCCTTAGCGACCTAAAAAAATCAGAGAGCAATTGGCCGCATTCACCTTCTAACACGCCCTTTGTCACTTCACTTTGGTGATTAAAACGGTCGTCCTGTAAAAGATTCATGAGCGTCCCTGCACATCCGCCCTTTGGGTCACTCGCACCATATACCACTCTTTTCACCCTCGATAGTATAATGGCACCTGAGCACATTGGACATGGCTCGAGTGTCACATATAAAGTGGCATTCTCCAACCGCCAGGAGCCTATTTCCCGGCAAGCTTGTTCGATCGCAATAAGTTCTGCATGGGCAACAGCGTTCTGCTCAATTTCACGCAAGTTATGTGCCCGGGAAATAATTCTATCCTCGATGACAAGTACGGCTCCGATTGGAACTTCCATTCGTTCCTCCGCTTTTTTGGCTTCCTTTATTGCTTCACTCATATAGTATTCGTCTAGGTTCTCTTCCACCGTCATAGCAAACTCCTTCTAATGGATAAGTATTCTACTATTACTCCAAAATATAGGAAGGAGGAGAAGCAAATGGAGAATAATTATCCTGCACTGATTATTATTGATATGATTAACAACTTTGATTTTTCACATGGTTCCATTTTAGCCAAAAAAGCACTGCAAATTGCTAAGCCCATCAAAGAATTGAAAAAACAATTTAATAAACAAAACTTACCCGTTATCTTTATGAATGATCATTATAATTTATGGCAGGCTGATTTTAATAAAATCATTGATTTTTGTAAGAACGATTACAGTCAGCCTATTTTTGATATCCTGCTGCCAGATGATGATGATGATTATTTTTTAATCAAACCTAAGCATTCCGCTTTTTACGAAACCTCTTTAACCATATTGTTAAATCATTTAAAGGTGAATACGCTCATATTAACTGGAATTGCGGGCAATATTTGCGTGCTCTTTACAGCAAATGATGCCTATATGCGCGAGTATCCCATTTATGTTCCTCGTGATTGTATTACCTCTGTTGATGAGCAGGATAACTACTTTGCTCTAACGATGATGGAAAATGTACTCAAAGCTAAAACCGATCCTAGTCATCATGAAATTTATCAACATTATATCATTTATCCTCACCCTCCCTCATAAAATAGTTGCAACGTATGTTTGTTGGGAGGGATTAGGATGCAAATCCATGTTATAAGAAGGAATGAATCATTAACCTCGATTGCCAGAGCCTACCACACGACCGTTAACGATATTATTGAAGCAAATGAATTACCGAATCCAAATGACCTTGTTATTGGACAGTCCATAGTCATTCCAATTATCGGCCGCTTTTATTTCGTTCAGCCAGGTGATTCCTTATTCTCGATTGCCAGAAAAGTCGGTGTCCCTTATCAAGAGCTTGCAAAGATTAATCGGATTAACGTAAATCAGCCACTCAATGTTGGATTCCGTCTTTATATCCCCCAAGGTCAAAAAAGAAACGCTGAGTTTAATGCCTATGTAGAGCCGCGAGGAACAACGGTTGCACCTGTATTAGAGAATAGTGCCAGGGAAGCTGCACCTTATTTAACGTATTTAGCCCCTTTTAGTTTTCAAGCGCGCCGTGATGGAACCTTGAAGGAACCTTTACTGAATAATTTCCCTGCTATCGCAAGGACTAATCGTAACGTACTTATGATGGTAATCAACAACCAGGAAAATGATCAGTTTAGTGATGAGCTCGGGCGAATTCTATTAAACGACATGGCCATTCAAGATAAATTTCTCAATACTATTGTTGCAACCGCTAAAAAATATGGATTCCGTGATATTCACTTTGATTTTGAATTTTTGCGACCGGCCGACCGTGAGGCTTACAACAACTTTCTGCGAAAGGCAAAACAACGATTTAAGAATGAAGGTTGGCTCATGTCAACTGCCCTTGCCCCAAAGACCAGTGCCACACAAAAAGGAAAATGGTATGAAGGCCATGATTACAAGGCACATGGGGAAATTTCTGACTTTGTGGTGATTATGACGTACGAGTGGGGCTATAGCGGCGGTCCTGCGATGGCCGTTTCGCCTATTGACTCAGTAAGGAAAGTTTTAGAGTATGCCATAACCGAAATGCCTTCTAATAAAATACTTATGGGTCAAAACCTTTATGGCTATGATTGGACACTTCCTTTTGTTCAAGGATCCGTTGCGAAGGCTGTCAGTCCGCAGCAGGCCATTCAACTTGCGGCTAAATATAATGTGCCGATTCAATATGATACAAAAGCAGAGGCACCTTTTTTCAAATACAGAGACGAGGCCGGCAAAGAGCATGAGGTATGGTTTGAGGATGCCCGATCGATCCAAGCTAAATTTGATTTGATCAAAGAGTTAAATATACGAGGAATGAGTTATTGGAAGCTCGGTTTATCGTTCCCGCAAAATTGGCTGTTAATCGTTGATAATTTTAACGTCACCAAACGGGGAACATAAAGGAGTCGAAAAATATTTTTTACAACAAAAACTGCCGTCTTTCGGCAGTTTTTTCATATATCTGACATAAAACTACTTACTTCTAAATATTCCATATCCCTTCCTGCGACAGATTGTGATAAAATATTCTTTGTGTCAATGAAGCACCATGACAATAACAATATAAATTATCCGGTTAAATCTGGTTAATATAGAAGTGCAGGCAGTTGGAGAAGGAGGACTTGCAATGGGGGATACACCCTTTATTACGGTTGAAGGGCCGATTGGTGTTGGGAAGACATCGCTCGCAAAAGCCATTTCAGAGCAATTTCAATTTGCTTTACTAAAAGAGATTGTGGATGAAAACCCATTTTTAGGGAAGTTTTATGACAACATCGAGGAATGGAGTTTCCAGACGGAAATGTTCTTCCTCTGCAATCGCTTTAAGCAATTAGGGGACATCAATACCCATTACCTAAGTCAAAATCAATCTGTTGTTGCAGACTATCATATTTTTAAAAATTTGATTTTTGCACAAAGAACATTAAATCCGGAAGAATACCAAAAATATTATAAGATTTATCAAATTCTTACCGAAGATATGCCAAAGCCTAATGTCATTATTTATTTAAATGCCAGCTTAGATACTTTGTTAAAACGAATCAAGATTAGAGGGCGCGAGGTTGAAAAAAATATTAGCCCGTTATATTTAGAACAGCTCTCTATCGACTATGAAAATGCCATAGCGATTTTTGAAAAAGAACATCCAGAAATACCTGTTCTTCGCTTTAGCGGCGATGAGTTGGATTTCGTGCAAAACGAAAATGATCTAAACCATATTATTGAAAAGTTAACCTTATCATTAAAGACTTGCAGCTGGACAAACATATAGAATAGGGGGATGTTAGTGAGTATCGTTATTGGTGGTATGATTGGTCTAGGGAAAACAAGTGTGGCTGATACCTTAAATGCACACTTTAAAAATAAAGGAATTGAAAGTAAGGTGTTTTATGAATCGGTGGATGATAACCCCATCCTACCTCTATATTATGAGTTGACACCTGAAGAATTAGATGCAAGAAGAATTCCATTCCTCTTACAATTATTTTTCTTAAACAAACGATTTAAGACAGTAAAAGATTGTATTAACTGGAGTGAACCGATTTATACGATTCAAGATCGTTCTATTTATGAAGACTGGTATTTTGCTTATGTAAATAAAAATTTAGGCAGAATCTCAAGCTTAGAGTTCAAGATATATGAAGATCTTGTTGATAATATGTTGGAAGAACTGCAGGAACTACCTAAAAAGGCACCAGATCTAATGGTTTACTTAAAAGGATCCTTTGATACGGTCATTGACCGGATCATGGCCCGCGGTAGAAGTTTTGAGATTAACCCTGAGCTGAAAGAGTACTACTTTGAAGTGTGGAAGGGTTATGATGAGTGGGTAATGAACCAGTATGCAGCAAGTGAAGTCCTAGTGATTGACATGGACACGACTGATGTTGTGAAGAGTCAAGCGGATGCCGAAAGAGTATGCCGTGAAGTAGATGAAAAATTAAAAGTAATTCTTAATCTAACAGAAGCACATATTGGTTAATCCAATGTGCTTCTTTTTTTACGGCAAAAATTGCATAAAAAAAACTCACTACAATGAATGTAGCGAGCTCTTATCTCCAGTATTTTATGCGCGATTGTTTTAAAAAATGGAGGAGGAAGAGGGATTCGAACCCCCGCGCGGTTTAACCCGCCTGTCGGTTTTCAAGACCGATCCCTTCAGCCGAACTTGGGTATTCCTCCGTATCAACAAAAAATAATTTAACACATATCCATTATGAATGTCAACAAAAATTCCGGATGAACAAAACATCCGGAATTTTCAGATATTACATTGGCTTAATTACGTCACGGTTCCCCATGTATGGACGTAATACAGTTGGTATGATGACACTGCCGTCCTCTTGCTGGTAATTCTCTAATATAGCGGCGACCGTGCGGCCAATCGCAAGACCAGAGCCATTTAATGTGTGAACATGTTCTGGCTTGGCTTTTGGATCACGACGGAAACGGATATTTGCTCGTCTCGCTTGGAATGCTTCAAAATTACTGCAAGAAGAAATCTCGCGGTACGTTCCATAGCTAGGAATCCATACTTCAATATCGTACTTCTTCGCAGCCGTAAACCCAAGGTCACCCGTACACATGCTTAACACACGGTATGGAAGCTCCAATAATTGTAATACTCGTTCAGCATCATTTGTCAGCTTTTCAAGCTCCTCATAAGAATCCTCTGGCTTCACAAACTTTACAAGTTCTACTTTATTAAATTGATGCTGACGGATTAACCCTCTTGTATCACGACCTGCAGAGCCAGCCTCAGAACGGAAGCATGCGCTATAGGCAGCAAAGCGGATCGGAAGGTCTTCCCCACTTAAAATCTCATCACGGTGATAGTTTGTAACAGGTACTTCTGCCGTTGGAATAAGGAAATAATCTTCGCTCTCAATCAAGAAGGCATCCTCTTCAAACTTTGGCAATTGCCCTGTTCCCGTCATGCTTGTGCGATTCACCAAGTATGGTGGTAGGATTTCAGTGTAGCCATGTTCATCCACATGCAAGTCGAGCATGAAGCTCATTAACGCACGCTCTAATCGCGCTCCTAATCCTTTGTAAAAAACAAAGCGGCTTCCTGTTACTTTGCCTGCACGTTCAAAATCAAGGATCCTTAACTGATCAGCAATGTCCCAGTGCGGCTTTGCTTCGAATTCAAAGTCACGTACATGACCCCATTGTCTGATTTCTACATTGTCATCTTCTGTTTCCCCGACTGGTACACTTTCATGAGGGATATTTGGGATGCTTAGAAGTAACATTTCTAATGTTTCTTCTACTCCGCGAAGCTCGTCATCAAGCGCTTTAATTTGATCGCCTACCTCACGCATCTCTTTAATTAAATGATCAGCATCTTGCTTTTCACGTTTTAAAGCTGCAACTTGCTGTGTCACATCATTTCGTTTACTTTTTAGTTTTTCAGTTTCTACGATTAGTTCTCGTCTCTTTACGTCTAGTTCTTCGAAGCGGCCAAAATCGGTTAGATCTTCTCCACGGTTTTGAAGTTTTTCTTTTACTTCTGCAAAATTTGCTCTTAGGACTTTAATATCCAGCATAATTGACACTCCTTTAAAAATTTTTTGACTGTTTCCGCTTGAATAGATAAGCTATGTAAACTGGTCCTGTTGATCTCCGCTCCAGGCGCTTCGCTTTCCGTGGGCGTTTCGGCGAGCCTCCTCGGCGCTTGCGCCTGCGGGGTCTCCCCTGAACCGTACTCCCACAGGAGTCTTCGCGCCTTCCGCTCTAATCAACATCGTGCCAAATCAACAAAAAGCTCTAACCTATCCTAAAAAACAAAAAACTCCCGCCCCTGAAAACAGGGACGAGAGTTAACCCGCGTTACCACCCTGGTTGACAGCATACACTGTCCACCTTGAAAAAATGTAACGGATTTCACCGAAAGTACTTACTTACTACATTATGTAGTGTTCCATACCTTGCTCGAGGAGGGATTCACAAGCTTCATTCACCGGTTTTCACCACCCACCGGCTCTCTGCTAGAATGAGTTTCCTGTTACTAGTTCCTCTCATTGCTTTCATCAATATTTATGATTTGTATATTTACGTTACTATAATTATTTACGAAATGCAACCAAATTATCCCTATACAAGTTGCTTTTGTTTGGCTTCCTTTACCATCTCAACAAAGTAAGCGGTAATGCGATGATCATCCGTTAATTCAGGATGGAAGGAACATCCGAGAAATTGCCTGTCCCGTGCGGCCACAATGCGGTCATTATGCTTGCAAAGGATTTCCACATCTTCCCCCGCCTCAACAATGTGCGGCGCACGAATGAACACCGCTGGGAAGGTCTCCGCTACATCCTTAATTGCAAGGTCCGCTTCAAAGCTGTCCACTTGTCGGCCGAAGGAGTTCCGCTCCACCTGAATGTCCATGACACCGATGTGAGGTTCATTATAACCGACAAGTTGCTTAGCTAATAGTATGAGACCCGCGCATGTACCAAACATTGGTTTCCCACTGTGGGCAAATTCCTTTAACGCATCCATGAAATCATATTTATCAATCAGGCGCCGCATTGCTGTGCTTTCTCCACCAGGAAGAATAAGACCATCTAAGTCTTGTAATTCTTCCTTTCGTTTAACAGCAACGGCCTCTACACCGCAGGCCTCAAGTGACCGAATATGTTCCCGGACCGCTCCTTGTAAAGCGAGAACGCCGATTTTAATCATTACGATACTCCTTTAACCTTTTTTTACTATGATAACTGTCTAGCTACAGCTCCCAGCGACTAGTAGCCATCCCACTCCTCCCTACGATAAGTCAACATCGAGTCGCTTCCGCTCTTCGTGTTTCCTTTATCTCAGTCGGACCGGGTCCCTGGCTTGTCGTGCGCTAAACGGTCGCTTCCGCTTTTCTTTTTACCATCCACGCTCCTGCATGCGTGCTTCTGGCGCTAGTGAAGAAATTTCAATCCCTTTCATTGGTGTTCCAAGATCCTTTGAAAGTTCAGCAATTAATTTATAGTCTTGGTAGTGAGTAGTTGCTTCCACAATTGCTCTTGCAAACTTAGCTGGGTTTTCAGATTTGAAGATACCTGATCCAACAAACACACCGTCCGCACCAAGCTGCATCATAAGTGCTGCATCTGCTGGTGTTGCTACACCGCCTGCTGCAAAGTTAACAACTGGGAGACGTCCAAGACGCTTAATTTCAAGAAGTAATTCAAATGGAGCACCTAAAAGCTTTGCTTCCGTCATTAGCTCATCTTCATTCATTCCCACTACTTTACGAACCTGTGCGTTTACCTTACGGATGTGACGAACTGCTTCAACGATATTACCGGTTCCTGGCTCACCCTTTGTACGAAGCATGGAGGCACCTTCACCAATACGACGCGCTGCCTCACCAAGGTCACGGCAACCGCAAACAAACGGAACAGTAAAATCACTTTTATATAAATGGTACTCTTCGTCAGCAGGAGTTAATACTTCACTTTCGTCGATATAGTCAACACCCATCGCCTCAAGCACTCTAGCTTCCACAATATGACCAATTCTTGCTTTAGCCATTACAGGGATTGAAACAGCATTAAGTACCTCTTCAACTATTCTTGGGTCAGCCATCCTTGCCACTCCACCAGCTGCACGGATATCTGAAGGCACCCGCTCTAAAGCCATTACTGCTACTGCACCTGCTTCTTCAGCAATTTTTGCCTGCTCGGCATTCACAACGTCCATAATGACGCCGCCTTTTTGCATTTCAGCCATACCACGTTTTACGAGTTCTGTACCTGTTTTCATTGTTAAAATCCCCCTTTTATTTGAAATATTAAGAAAAATCTCTTTACACTTTTAGGAAAATTCCTATTCAACCAATCGGAATTATCTTATTCCATAAAATCATTAAAGCAACAAAAAAGGATTCCTGTCAAGACAAGAATCCTTCTTAATAAATCCAAAATTTTCTTATGTTTTTATTCTAATTAAAACCAACCTTTTACGGTTGAAGAAATTCCGTGCCAAACATCACCAAAGAAATTGCCAATCCCACGCATCATTAGGACAAACCAATTTGCTTTTTCTACATCTTTTGCAGCAATAACATCCACTTTGATTTTCTTATGTCCCTCTTCTGTTAAGAAAGAAACTTTATCACCATTTTTCGGTTCAATAGTTAAATATCCAACTGTTTCACCTTTTTTTACTGGAGCAGTGATTTCTCCATCTTTATTAACCTTTTTCTTATCTAGAACAAGAACTGGTTTGTAGCTCTTCTTTTCACCGTTGAGGACAACCATGCTAATAGCTGACTTCGTGTAAATTTTCACTTGGTCTTCTTTCCCTTTAGTGATAGGGAGCGTTTTATGTCCTTTTACTTGATAATGTTTAGGAACAATCTGTTCTTTTGTATAATTACTAAATGCATAATCCATCATTTTTCTTGTTTCATCAAAACGTGCTTTGTAGCCACCTTTTCCACTGGCATCCTTAGCATTTTGAACAACAGTAATAAATCGTTTTCCATCCCGGCTCGCGGTACCTGTGAAGCAATACCCTGCAAAGTCAGTGGTACCCGTCTTAAGCCCGTCCATTCCTTGATAACCGTAAACTAACTTTGGAAGCATCCAGTTCCAGTTATCCATCTTAATTTGATCGTCCGTGCCTTCTCTGAACATTTTCGTCGGCGTGCTAGCCGTTTTTAACACTTCAGGGAAATCATTAATTAGATGAAACGCCAATTTTGCAACAGCACGTGGAGACATTACGTTCTCATCCTCAGGACCTGTTCCTTCAGGATGCTGCCCATGGTAATCTCGGTTATTTAAACCCGTAGAGTTGACGAATTTATAATCCTTCAATCCTAATTGTTTGGCTTTGTCATTCATCATTTTTACAAAGTTTGCTTCTGATCCGCCAATAGTTTCTGCAATTGCAATGGTTGCACTATTTGCAGAATAGATAGCCATTGCTTCATATAATTCACGGATCTTATATTTACCATCTGCCCTTAATGGCACATTCGAAAGACTTCTGTCATGAGAGTTCTTATAAACAAGATCACTTACTGAATACTCCTGATCCCATTTCACTTTGCCTTTCTTAACCGCTTCAAGTAAAAGATATTCTGTCATCATTTTAGTCATGCTGGCAACCCCTAAAACACTGTCAGCATTCTGTTCATATAGAACCTTACCTGTTTCTGCATCAACTAATATCGCACCATCAGCATTTACATTTAACGCTGCTTCTGCCTTAGCCTGGTTTACACCAGCAAATAGGCTAAAAAACATAATCATTGCCATTGCACTGGCAACACATTTCTGATAAAAATGTTTGTTCACTGTAACGCCCTCCAACGAATTTATACACTTTGGTTATTTTAACATAAGTAGCTGGCAAATCATAGACAGAGCATAGAACCATTCTTTTTCCAATTCTGCTATTTTTCTAGGAATATTTGACCGTAAGAAAAGCGCAAGCGCCTTGATCAGCCCCGACAGGCAAATGTTCTTCAGCAAGAAAAGTCCGCCTTTTGACTTTTATTGCCGAAGGTTATTTGACCCGAGGGGCTAGGCGCTGGAGCTGGACAATTCTCGAAGTCGAACTTTATACTTTCCTGTAATATAAAAAAACAGAGAAGCGGAGCTTCCCTGTTTCCATTTGAAGATTATAAAGAATAGTTAGGTGCCTCTTTTGTAATTTGAACATCATGTGGATGACTTTCTCTTAATCCTGCACCTGTCATCTTAATGAACTGCGCTTTTGTTCTTAATTCTTCAAGATCCTTTGTCCCACAATATCCCATTCCCGCTCTAAGACCGCCAATTAGCTGATAAACCGTCTCTGATAATGGTCCCTTATAAGGAATCCTTCCTTCAATTCCTTCAGGCACAAACTTTTTGTTGTCTTCCTGGAAATAACGATCTTTTGATCCCTTTTCCATCGCAGCCACAGAGCCCATTCCACGATATACCTTAAAGCGGCGCCCTTGGAAAATTTCTGTTTCCCCTGGACTTTCCGATACACCAGCCAAAAGACTTCCTAGCATAACTGCATGGCCGCCTGCAGCTAAGGCTTTTACGATATCTCCTGAATATTTAATTCCACCATCAGCAATTATTGTCTTTCCATGCTTCATTGCTTCTGTTGCACAATCGTAAACAGCAGTAATTTGCGGCACTCCTACACCGGCTACAACCCTTGTTGTACAAATGGAGCCTGGTCCAATTCCTACCTTAACCACATCAGCTCCTGCTTCAATTAAATGCTTTGTCGCTTCCGCTGTTGCCACATTCCCTGCAATAATAGTCAATTCAGGATGTGCCACTCTAATTTCCTTCACAGTATCGAGAACACCCTTTGAATGGCCGTGGGCTGTATCCACTACAATGACATCTACATTGGCCTTCACAAGCATATCCACACGCTTCATCGTGTCACTAGTTACTCCTACCGCTGCTCCAGCTAATAAACGTCCTTGTTTGTCTTTCGCTGAATTTGGGAATTCAATGACTTTTTCAATATCTTTGATTGTAATTAATCCTTTTAATACGCCCTGTTCATTTACGAGCGGGAGTTTCTCAATTTTGTACCGTTGTAGAATCTTTTCTGCCTCTTTCAATGTGGTTCCTACTGGAGCTGTTACAAGATTTTCCTTTGTCATCACATCTGCGATTTTAAAGGAGTAATCCTGATCCTGGATGAAACGTAAATCTCTATTAGTAATAATACCTATTAGTTTTTGTTCTTCGAGGTTATTAACAATAGGTACACCTGAGATTCGATATTTCCCCATTAAATGTTCGGCATCAAACACTTGATGTTCTGGTGTTAGAAAAAATGGATCGGTAATGACTCCACTTTCCGACCGCTTAACCTTTTCAACCTGTTCTGCCTGCTGCTCAATCGTCATGTTTTTATGGATAATACCCAAACCGCCTTGACGTGCCATAGAAATGGCCATCTCTGATTCAGTTACTGTGTCCATTCCAGCACTAATAATCGGAATATTGAGCTTTACACTTGGTGATAACTCTACTTGCAGACTAACATCTCTTGGTAGAACCTCGGACTTACCAGGAATTAATAATACATCATCAAACGTTAAACCTTCTTTTACAAATTTACTTTCCCACATTTTAACGGCCCCCAGGATAAAAAATTTTATTTGTAGGTTATCAATTGGACAAAATACTGTCAAGGAATAAATATTAGTTTGATTCTTCTGAAAAAGGTGGTACGATCTTGGATATTCACTATAAGGGATGGAAAAGCTATTCTAGTTTCTTTTCAGCAGAGTATTGTCAGCGCTATTTAAAGAATAGCTATCAAAAGCGTCAAATAGATAATCCTGAACAAAAAAGCTACGAAAACGGATATGCTTTCCTCTATTATCTTGAGCATGGAAAGATATATTATGAGCAGGCGGAAAAATCTCCTCTTATTTTAAAGCCAATTTTACTATTTTATGGACTCGTCCATTTAATTAAGGCTTGTATATTAACAACCGATCCTTCTTATCCCGAAACAACAGCTGTACTTGCACATGGAGTTTCGACGAGGAAAAGGAAAAAGCAAAATTACCTTTTTTTTCAGGATGAAGTAAAAGTGCAAAAAAATGGACTTTTCCCCTTCATGTCGGAAAAATTGTTTCACATGAAACAATTAGAAGGGGAGAAAGTCATAATGGAGGAATTACTACAGCTTATACCAGAATTAGATGATTTATTCTATTTACTTTTGGGGAAACGGACATTTGTTCAATTAGATCACGTGGGCAAGCAATTAACCATACCGGACAGTGTTTTGGACTCTTATCATATGACCGAGAGCAGGCTAAAGGAATTTCTCGCCTCTAAGTTTGACCATTCAATCGAGTTTTCCAATGAGGGTCTTTCGTTTACAATGAACTCTACTTCAGCAAACTTACCACTAAAGATAAATTTGGAGAAACAGTGCTATGTAATGCCACTTCAAAAAGGAAATCTTTTTGATTTTCCAGAGCTGCTTACCCATTATTTATTGCTCTATAATTTAAGTATGATAGCTCGGTACGAAACTGAATGGTGGAGTGAATTGACCAAAATGATGCCCAATCAAGACTATCCTTTTATCCACTCATTTCTTGATGTAACCCTCCAAAAAGGACCGTACTTAATTTATCAATATCTAATGAAACCATAAAAAAAGACAACCCATTACAGGTTGTCTTTTTATTTGCCTGGCAACGTCCTACTCTCACAGGGACTTTCGTCCCAACTACCATCGGCGCTGAGAAGCTTAACTTCCGTG
>NZ_JBDGJV010000034.1:0-20029 GCF_057656715.1 Neobacillus sp. Soil_C_43 | reverse complement strand
GTCCGGTAGTTCAGTTGGTTAGAATGCCTGCCTGTCACGCAGGAGGTCGCGGGTTCGAGTCCCGTCCGGACCGCCATATATATGCTAAAATCAAGTGCGAAACCAAGTTTCGGCTTTTTTTTATTTCATCTATTAGGTTTTTTTGCACATTAGGGTTATAATTATGTACACTACATATGGAAAAGCATCCTTAGGAGATATCCTAAGGTTTTTTTTGCACTTAAATAAGGTAAAATGAGAGTAAAGGATTGCTAGGAAAGTAAAAGGTGATTGAATGAACCAATTTGAATGGAAGACTACAAATTCTGAGGAAACCTCAACATTGGCCGAACGCTTGGCTCAGCTTTTACAGCCAGGTGATGTGATTGCCCTTGAGGGTGATTTAGGAGCCGGAAAAACGACCTTTACTAAAGGTCTTGCTAAAGGGTTGGAAGTTAAGAAAACCGTTAACAGCCCTACTTTTACAATTATTAAAGAATATAAGGGCAGGTTGCCCTTGTACCATATGGATGTCTATCGAGTAGCGGATGCTTTTGAAGACCTTGGTTTTGATGAATACTTTGAAGGGGACGGCGTAACAGTAGTGGAATGGGCTCATTTAATTGAAGAGCAGCTTCCACAAGAACTATTAACTATTTTCCTTTATCGTGAAGAGGGAGATCAAAGGAAAATGGTATTCGTGCCAAAGGGCAATAGATATGAGCAACTATGTAAGGAGATTTTCAGATGACAGTATTGGCGATAGATACTTCAAACTATGCATTGGGAGTAGCTCTTTTAGAAGAGAATCAAGTATTGGGAGAATACATTACTAATTTAAAAAAGAATCACTCTGTTCGGATTATGCCGGCTATTGAAACTTTAATGAGTGATTGTGAACGGGTACCATCAGATTTAACGAAGATTGTGGTTGCTAAAGGACCTGGGTCTTATACAGGAGTAAGAATCGGTGTTACGATTGCAAAAACACTAGCATGGACTCTTAATATCCCTCTTGTGGGTGTTTCAAGTTTAGAAATTTTAGCCGCAGGAACTGGACGATACTTTGATGGAATGGTATCTCCGTTGTTTGATGCTAGAAGAGGACAAGTCTATACAGGCTTATATCAATTTGTAGACGGAAAGCTTACAGTGATGAAACAGGATCAGTTAGTGATGCTAGATGACTGGGTGGATAGGTTATTAGATATCGACAAGCCAATCATATTTGTAGGAAATGACCTGCCGA
This sequence comes from Neobacillus sp. Soil_C_43, assembly GCF_057656715.1. Taxonomy (NCBI): domain Bacteria; kingdom Bacillati; phylum Bacillota; class Bacilli; order Caryophanales; family Bacillaceae; genus Neobacillus; species Neobacillus sp. Soil_C_43. The sequence continues at coordinate 18,801 of NZ_JBDGJV010000034.1, read as the reverse complement.
TTCATAAAGCTAAAATTGAAGAAGTCTTGGGACCTAAAGCCATTTTTGCAAGTATGACAGAACATAACCCACGTCCAGCTGAACTAGCTTTATTAGGAAAAGACCAAGCTGGAGACGACCTACATTCTTTTGTACCAAATTATATACGTTTAGTAGAAGCGGAAGCCAAGTGGCTTGAAGCAAAAGGAAAAATAAAAAATGGATAGGGAAAGAGAAATATGGTAGATTCTTATGTTTTTCGATATATGAGGGAAGAAGATATTGACCAAGTACTAGAGGTAGAACATGCGTCTTTTACTACTCCCTGGAGCAGGGAAGCATTTTATAATGAAATACACAATAATAAATTCGCTGTCTATATTGTTCTTGAGGAAGAAAATCAAATCATTGGCTATTGTGGAACATGGGTTGTCATTGATGAAGCGCACGTGACGAACGTGGCAATAATGCCTGGGTATCGGGGAAAAAAGCTAGGGGAGGCATTAATGACAAAGCTAATGTCTGTCGCTAGGGAGTTAGGAGCTAGAAGTATGACACTTGAAGTAAGGGTAACGAATCATGTCGCACAATCCCTTTATCGGAAATTAGGATTTCAAAATGGCGGGATTCGAAAGAATTATTATTCAGATAACCAAGAAGATGCACTAGTAATGTGGGTGAATTTATGAAAAAAGATCAGTATATTTTAGCAATAGAAACAAGCTGTGATGAGACGGCAGTAGCGATCATTAAAAATGGTCGTGAGATTGCAGCCAATGTCGTGGCATCTCAAATAGAAAGTCACAAGCGGTTTGGAGGAGTAGTACCTGAAATTGCCTCCCGTCACCATGTTGAGCAAATAACCATCGTGATGGAGGAAGCGTTGAATCAGGCAAACCTTACAATTGCTGACTTGGATGCCATTGCTGTCACAGAAGGTCCCGGATTAGTGGGTGCGCTATTAATTGGTGTAAATGCCGCAAAGGCTTTGGCGTTTGCCCATAATAAGCCGCTTGTACCAGTCCACCATATTGCCGGGCATATCTATGCAAACCGGCTGGTAACAGAAATGAAATTTCCTTTGTTGTCTCTGGTGGTATCTGGTGGCCATACAGAGCTTGTTTATATGAAAGAGCACGGTCACTTTGAAGTAATAGGTGAAACGAGAGATGACGCGGCTGGAGAAGCCTATGATAAGGTGGCACGAACGTTAAATATGCCGTATCCTGGCGGACCACATATTGATCGCTTAGCTCAGGAAGGAAGTCCAACGATTGATTTACCTAGAGCATGGCTGGAAGAGGGGTCGTTTGATTTTAGTTTTAGCGGCCTGAAGTCCGCTGTCATTAATACGGTTCACAATGCGGAACAGCGCGGTGAAACGATTGCTCCAGAAGATCTTGCGGCAAGCTTCCAAGCGAGTGTCATTGAAGTGCTGGTGAAAAAGACAGAAAAGGCTGTTGCCCAGTATGGCGTGAAGCAAGTATTGGTAGCGGGTGGGGTAGCAGCCAATAAAGGACTAAGACATGCACTAGAAAAGGCGTTCGCTATCCAACCTGATATTGAATTAGTGATTCCTCCATTATCCTTGTGCACTGATAATGCAGCAATGATTGCGGCAGCAGGAAGCATCATGTTTGAAAAAGGAATCAGAGCAGGTCTTGCGCTTAATGCGAATCCAGGATTGGATATTGAAATGCATAATATTGAGTAACCGTTCCATGGTGGAACGGTTTTTTTGTGGATAATTAATTTTTTGAATGATTGATAAGTTAGCGTTTTGTGGATAACCAAAGGTTAAACTGTGGATAATGTGGATAAAAACAGTGTTTACTGTGGATAATGTGGAAAAGTGTGTGGAGTAACTGAAATAGTAAGCTTTGAAATGTAGATAAGGCTGTGGAAAACGGGAGGTTTTATTAAAATTTGTAGATAAATGATGAAAGTATGTAGATAAAAGCGATAAGTGTGTAGAAAAAATTGAAAAATGTGTAGAAATAATTGGAAAGTGTGTAGAAATATCGGTGATTTGTGTAGAAAAACAACAAAAGTGTGTAGAAAAAATTCCCCCAGCACAAAGACAGACACAACTATAGTAAAAAACCGGGCGCATCCGCCCGGTTTTTCCTATTAATCAGCCAGCTCAGCCCACTCTTCCATCAATTGCTCAAGCTCAGCCTTCGCTTTTTCGCTTTTTATGTTAATCTCCAGCACTTTTTCGTGATTTTGAAACACTACTGGGTCGCATAACTGCTGTTCGCACTCCTGAATTTGTTCCTCAAGCTCTTCAATCCGTCCCTCAATTTCTTCTAGCTTCCTTTTGCGCTGGCGCTCCAGTTTTTTGCTTTCTTTATCCTGTTGATATGAGTTTTTCTCGAGAGCTTCAACCTGTGCAGCCTTTTTAGTGGATGCTGCTAGTGCTAATGCAGCCAATTCTTCCTGTTCGAGCTTCTTTTCAAGATAATAATCATAATCCCCAAGATACTCCATGCTGCCATGTCGGATTAATTCCAATACCTTAGTGGCAATCCGGTTAATAAAATACCGGTCATGAGATACAAACAAAATGGTGCCAGGATAATCAATCAATGCATTCTCAAGGACTTCCTTACTATCAAGGTCCAGGTGGTTCGTAGGCTCGTCAAGAATGAGAACATTGGCCTTTTCTAGCATCAGCTTGGCAAGTGCTAACCGAGCTTTCTCCCCGCCGCTAAGGGTGGAGACTATTTTTAACACATCATCACCAGAGAATAAGAAGTTTCCAAGAACGGTTCGGATTTCTTTTTCATTTTTCAGCGGATAATCGTCCCAAAGCTCATTTAATACACGCTTATTAGAGGTCAATTCCGCCTGTTCCTGGTCGTAATAACCAATGGAAAGGTTTGTTCCATAATGGATGGTTCCGGCAAGGGCAGGGAGCTTCTTAATAATCGTTTTTAGAAGCGTAGACTTACCAATTCCATTTGGACCCACAAGAGCAATGCTTTCTCCTTTAAAGGCCCGGAACGAGATCGCCTCAGATACCTTCTCTCCATCATAGCCTACCGCAAGAGAATCGACAGTTAATACATCATTCCCGGTTTGTCTTTCAATTTCAAAAGAGAAAGTGGCAGACTTTTCATCACCAAGAGGTCGGTCCATTAAGTCCATTTTCTCAAGCTTTTTCCGACGGCTTTGCGCTTGTTTAGTGGTGGACGCTCTCGCTAGATTCCGTTGGATAAAATCCTGCAAATTAGCGACCTCTTGCTGTTGTTTTTCATAAAGCTTCAAATTGCGCTCATAATTGGCCGCTTTTTGTTCAAGGTAAGAACTATAGTTACCCGGAAACCGTTGGATTTGCTTGCGGGATACTTCATAGACCTGATTCACGACTTTATCTAAGAAGTAGCGGTCATGAGAGACGATTAAGATCGCGCCATCGTACCCCTGCAAATATTGCTCCAGCCATGAAAGGGTATCAATATCCAGATGGTTGGTAGGCTCGTCCAATATTAAAATATCAGGTTTGGTTAGCAGTAATTTCCCCAAAGCAAGGCGGGTTTTTTGACCACCGCTTAAACTAGCAATCATGAGAGAATGAGCCTGGAAGTTTAAACCGTGCAGAACCGAACGAATGTCAGCTTCAAACTGGTATCCGCCCTGCTCCTTGAATTTAACCTGGAGGGTATCATATTCTTTTAGCACCCGTTCGTACTTGCCTGGGTCTTCAAACACAGAAGGATCCGCCATTTGTTTTTCCAGTTTGCGGAGCGATTTTTCCATGATTTGAAGTGGTTCAAATACGGTTAACATTTCGTCCCAAATGGTCAATTTGGATTCTAATCCTGTGTTCTGAGCTAGATACCCGATGGTTACTTCTTTTGGTTTGATGATTTCGCCGCCATCATGAGACAAATGTCCGGCAATAATCTTTAATAAGGTCGATTTTCCGGCACCATTACGGCCAACAAGGGCCACACGGTCTCTCGTTTGTAATTCTAGCTTTATATTCGATAAAATAAGGTCAGCACCATAATATTTTTGTAATTGATTCACTTGCAATAAAATCATTTTATTCACCTCTATTACTTAGGACTAGTGTACCGTATAAGCGGAATGACAGCAATAACTCGGACTCTTCTAGGAGCTGTTCTTATAAAAAATCTAGTGATTCGTTCAAAGTTTCACACACATAAAAGGAAAAATAGTGTATTATTTTTTGGTAGGAGGATTTTTTATATGGCCGAATTTACGCATTTTAATGAAGAAGGTAGAGCAAAGATGGTAGATGTCAGCGACAAGCCTGAGACAGCACGTACTGCTCTTGCTCATTCTAGCATAACTGTAAGTAAAGAAATTTTTGACAAAATAACCAATCATGAGATGAAAAAGGGCGATGTATTAGCTGTTGCCCAAGTTGCAGCCGTAATGGCGGCTAAAAAAACATGGGATATTATTCCTATGTGTCATCCCATTCCACTGACTGGTGTGAATATTTCTTTTGCATGGGAAGAGGATCAAACAGGGAACTTTCAATTACATATTGAGGCAGCGGTGAAAACAAAGGGGAATACAGGTGTGGAAATGGAAGCGCTCACAGCTGCATCTGCTTGTGCTTTAACCGTTTATGATATGTGTAAGGCAGTTGATAAAGGGATGGTTATTGGACCAACCTATTTAGTGGAAAAAACAGGCGGTAAAAACGGTGATTTTAGAAGAAATGAACAGGTTAAATAAGAGTTAAAAAACCATTCATGGGGTGTGGGAGAATATGAGTAACGAAACGATGAAAATACCACAGGCGACAGCGAAACGGCTGCCCCTCTATTATCGATTTTTAAAGAACCTGCATACTTCCGGCAAACAAAGAGTTTCATCTGCAGAGTTAAGTGAAGCGGTAAAGGTGGACTCGGCAACGATTCGCCGTGACTTTTCCTATTTTGGGGCATTAGGTAAGAAGGGGTATGGCTATAATGTTAATTATTTGTTAACCTTTTTCCGGAAAACGCTGGATCAGGATGAATTAACAAAAGTTGCGTTAATTGGGGTCGGTAATTTGGGGACTGCCTTTTTAAATTATAACTTTTTAAAAAATAACAACACGAAGATCGAGGTCGCGTTTGATGTCGATCCGGAAAAAATGGGGACAACGATTCGCGAAGTTCCAGTTCATCATATGGATGATTTGGAGAAGGTATTAGAAAATAGTGATATTCAGGTGGCTATTTTAACGGTGCCAGCTCCTGTTGCGCAAATGATAACGGACCGACTGGTAAAAGCGGAAGTTAAAGGGATTTTAAACTTTACGCCTGCTCGGTTAAATGTACCAGGGTCGATTCGGGTTCACCATATTGACCTGGCAGTGGAACTGCAATCATTGGTTTACTTTTTAAAGCACTATCCGACAGTGGATGTAGAGGAATAGAACAGTGTAAGGCCTTTTACGATGATTCAATCGTAGGAGGTTTTTTTTATTTACAAAAATATGTAAGTTACAACTTTACAAGCGTAACAGTGTTATGTTACATTGATAAACAGAAAGGGGTTTTTACCATGAGCGAGGAGTTAATCTCAAAAAAAGACCTATTAGAATTAGCGGGAATTTCCTATGGACAGTTATATAGATGGAAACGTAAGGACCTTATTCCAGAAGACTGGTTTATACGTAAATCAACATTTACGGGACAGGAGACCTTTTTTCCAAAAGAGAAGATTTTAGGAAGAATCAATAAAATCCAAACAATGAAAGAAAATTTATCACTAGATGAACTGGCAGACATGTTTTCACCGAATATTTCTGACTTGCAGTTAGGAAAAGATGAGTTAGTAAAACGTAACATTGTTTCATCTGCTGTCATGGGTTTTTACCTTGAGAATGAAAAAGGAAGCCATACATTTACGATTACTAGAATGCTTGAGGTATATGTGCTTGAGAAGCTGCTTCAATCTGGTGAGATTAATCAAGATGAAGGAAAGATGATGCTTCAGGTGCTAAAAGAGCATGCCACTTTAATCAAACAAAAAAGCTGTGAATTAGTGATAACAAGGAAGCTTGGGGTGTCATCGTGTCTCTTGCTCATTAACGCTGAAGCCATGCATATGGATTTGGGGACGAAAATGGTTGTGCAGCTCTCACTGATGTCGTGTATGGAAGAGATCAAAGCAAAATTATTATAAAGGAGAATATACATGGATATGAAGGAAAGAGGAGACTTAGTCATCAATGGTTTCGGTGCTTCCAATGGCGGAACGTTTCGCCAGGTCATTGTAAATGGATTCGGAACGGTTAACAGTGATGTTGATTGCGTGGAGTTTGAAAGTAATGGTTTCGGGACTGTGGATGGGAATGTGACAAGTGAACAGACGAAAATAAACGGTAAAGCAAAGGTCAAGGGAACGATTGAATCTCAGCACCTATCGATAGATGGAACGGCAAAGATTGGCGAAAATCTATATGTGAAAAAATTAAAGGTTTCTGGCAAGGCATCTGTTGGTGGAAAAGTCAAAAGTGAGGAAATCAAAATTAATGGGGTGTTAAGGGTAGAAGGAGATTGTGAGGCAGAGATTTTTAAAGCAGATTCTCAATTTGCTATAGGCGGGTTATTAAATGCCGAACAAATTATGATACAACTTCATGGCCCATGTAAGGCAAAAGAAATCGGCGGTGAAACCATTTCGGTGAAACATAGAGGTTCCTTTTTCGAAAGTCTCATTAAACCGTTGTTTTCCACTCAGCTCGAAGTGGAATTCATTGAAGGAGACAAAATTGAACTAGAAAATACCATTGCCAAGGTTGTACGTGGGAATCAGGTGAAGATTGGCCTGAATTGCCAAATTGGTGTCGTTGAGTACCGGGAAGATTTTTCAAAACATAAAAATGCTGTCGTCAAAGAAAGTATAAAAGTGTAATAGGGGGGTAGGAAAATGGAGAAAAGCAGTAACCTGATCATAAATGGTTCGGGGAGTTATCCTGGCGGCCAATATAGAAAAATCAGCATAAGAGGAGAAGGAACCATCGTCAATAATGTAGACTGTTCGAGATTTCATGTATATGGAACAAGTGAGGCGTGCGAAAATGTGAAAACACGCTCGGCTAAAATCTTGGGTGAGGCTGAGGTCAAAGGATCGATGGAGGCAGAGGAAGCACTCGTTATGGGCACAATGACCGTGGGCGGGAAGGCACATTTGAAAAAAATGAAGATTTTTGGCTTGTTAGAGGCGGATGACCGATTGATGGGTGAGTCAGCCGTTATTAAAGGAAGTATCTCTGTTAAAGGTGATGTCGCGTATGAGAAATTTGACTCGAGCGGAGGCTTTGAAATTAAGGGGTTGCTATCTGCCGACACCGTTAAAATTATCCTGAGCTTTGGTGAGAGCACAGCGGAGGAAATTGGCGGAGGGAAGATTTCGGTGAAAAGAGGATCGTGGTTTATTCCATTCACTAATATTCCACTCTCAAAGAGGGCGGGTTTTCTCGATGCGAAAGTCATCGAAGGCGATGAGGTGTACTTAGAAAACACAAAAGCAGCGATCGTTCGAGGAAATATTGTGAAAATCGGTCCTGGATGTGACATCGGTTTGGTGGAGTATCGAGAGGATTTGGTCCATGACCCTAGCGCCACTATAAAAATAAAAACGAAGGTTTAGAGGGGGATAGGGGATGACAGCAAAAGATAGTAAATTAGGTTTAGTAGTCGCAGGCCTATTATTAGGTATTTTAATGGCATCAATGGATAATACCATCGTTGTTACCGCGATGGGGACGATTGTTGGTGACTTAGGCGGACTGGAAAGCTTCGTTTGGGTTGTTTCTGCCTATATGGTAGCAGAGATGGCGGGGATGCCGATCTTTGGGAAATTGTCTGACATGTACGGACGGAAGCGATTCTTTATTTTTGGGCTTATTTTGTTTATGGCAGGATCCGCTTTATGTGGTACAGCCGAAACGATTACACAATTAAGTATTTACCGGGCAATCCAAGGAATTGGAGGCGGCGCACTTGTGCCGATAGCTTTTACCATTATGTTTGATCTCTTTCCACCTGAAAAACGCGGGAAGATGGGCGGATTGTTTGGAGCCGTCTTTGGTCTATCGAGCATTTTTGGACCGTTGTTAGGGGCGTATATTACGGATCATATCAGCTGGCATTGGATTTTCTATATTAATATGCCACTTGGAATTTTGTCCTTGATTTTTATCGTGATAGCTTACAAAGAGTCACCGATTCATCAAAAGCAAACGATTGACTGGTGGGGAGCGGTGACATTAGTCAGCGCAGTCGTCTGCTTAATGTTCGCTCTAGAGCTAGGTGGACAGAAATATGATTGGGATTCAGTGATTATTTTAAGTCTATTTGCAGGATTTGCGATTTTGTTGGTAGTCTTTTTATTTGCGGAGACAAAAGCAAAGGATCCCATTATTTCATTTTCAATGTTTAAAAACCGGTTGTTTGCTGGAAGTACGATTGTCGGTTTGTTTTATGGGGCAGCGTTTATGGCGGGAACGGTATACATACCGATTTTTGTCCAAGGGGTGTATGGAGGCAGTGCAACAAATTCTGGTTTAATTTTATTACCGATGATGCTTGGGTCGGTGGTGACTGCGCAAGTAGGCGGGTTTTTGACGACCAAAATGAGCTACCGTAATATCATGTTTTTGTCGGCAGTTATTCTGATAGGTGGATTTTTACTGTTAAGTACGATCACTCCAGAAACCAGCCGGGCGATATTAACGGTGTACATGATTGTCATCGGACTGGGAGTGGGCTTCTCGTTTTCGGTGTTGAGTATGGCGGCGATTCATCCATTTGGCATGGAGCAGAGGGGCTCAGCGACTTCAACAAGTAACTTTATTCGTTCCCTAGGCATGACGATTGGGATTACCATTTTTGGCACGATTCAACGAAATGATTTTACAGAGGCTCTCGAAAAAGCCTTTGCTGGAATGGGACCGATGCCGAAGGGTGGAGCGTTCGGGGATTCACGTACGTTATTGTCAGAGGAAGGGCGAAAGATGATTCCTCCACAGATTCTCGATAAAATTACAGATGCTCTATCGAGTTCGATCGTCCACACTTTTACATGGGCATTGGTACCAGCAGGTCTGGCGTTCTTGTTTATCTTTATCTTAGGCAAAGAACGAATGGTCATTCACCGGGGAGAGGCTTCAAAATAAAAGGTGTCAGGCGCCATTGTGAAAATTTCACATGGTGCCTGACACCCTTTTTTGTGATTCGCTGATAAATGGCTTGAATTCGCTGATAAAATTGAAGATTCGCTGATAAAATGCGTAAATTCGCCGATAAAGGTTAAAAATTCGCCGATAAAATATAAATTCTTCAAAGAGAGTGTAATATTACACGAAAAAAAGAGCTTATAGTAGCTAAAACGTTTAATTTATAGCTACTATAAGCCTTATTTTTTCAGTTTATCTTTATATTTAAAATGAAAGGTGATCATTTTTAGGCCTGATCCGAAGTCGAAGGTGGCGAGAACGACTAATAAATAGCTAAAGAAGCCCCAGCCGTTTTTTTGAACATCGTCAATGGCGAAATAAGTAAACAACCCTCCAAGAAAGAAATAAATCAAACCGGAAAACAAAGGTGAACGTCTCATAAGAATCCTCCGATAAAGTTTTGAACCGCCTCAGCCTCGCGCTGCATTCTTTCAATATCGTCTTTATAGATTGACTGGACTAAGACAACCATGGTGTTCATGGTCACATGGGCAAAAATCGGCACCCAGATACGCTTGGTGATTACATACAAAAAGGCAAAGGTTAAGCCCATAGCTGAATAAAGCAAAATATGAACAGGCTCCATATGTGCCAAGGCGAACACCACTGAGCTGACTATGGCCGAGATAAAAAAGTTAAATCGCTTATATAGCGCACCGAAAATAATTTTGCGAAATACGATTTCTTCTAAGATCGGACCGAAAATACTTGTCACTAGGATGGCGAGCGGTAACGTGTCTATGATGGTTAGTATATCCTTCGTGTTCTCCGAGCCCATTTTAATTCCTAAAAGACTTTCGATGATGGCCGCAATATATTGAGCAAAAAACGCTAAAAAGACGCCAAAGATCGCCCAGGCGATGGACGGGCCGATAGAATTGTTTCTTTCCTCAAGTTTTTTTGTGTTAAATTCTTTCCTTAAGAGGAAAAGAATGATGATGAGGGCTATAGAAAAGCTGGCAATCAACCAAATTGGAACAGCGAGCTTTTGATTAATTCCTGCATATTTAAAACCGAATAGTAATAACGGTAGTCCAACGATACTGGAAAGCTGCATAGCAATATATACAATGATGATCCACCAATATTCTTTTTTCAAATGCTAATCTCCTTTTCGTACATCTATATAATTTAATTAAACTGTATTCTTATCTTTATTACGCTATTTTCTATTTTACTCTTAAAATGAGCCTTGTTTCAATTTAGATGAACTATTTTAATAAGTCAGGTATAGAATGTCCATCTCTTCGCATACTTAATAAGGTTGTAAAAAATGATTTTTTTACCAAAAATTTTTGTGCTTCATACTTGCAAAAAAAAGTCAGATTCATTATTATAATAATTGTGTTAGCACTCATTAATCGAGAGTGCTAATAATGACAGAATTACATATATATTTGAGGAGGTTGTTTGATTTGTTAAGACCATTAGGTGATCGCATTATCATTGAGCTTGTTGAATCAGAAGAAAAAACTGCAAGCGGTATCGTATTACCAGATTCAGCGAAAGAAAAGCCTCAGGAAGGAAAAGTTGTTGCCGTTGGTACTGGCCGTGTACTTGAAAGCGGAGAGCGTGTAGCACTTGATGTTACTGAAGGCAATCGCATTATCTTCTCAAAATACGCTGGTACAGAAGTGAAATACCAGGGTGTTGAATACTTAATTTTACGTGAAAGCGATATCCTTGCTATTGTTGAGTAAGGTTCATACAAAAATATAAAATTGAAAACTTATGAGGAGGTTTTTTGAAAAATGGCTAAAGAGATTATGTTTAGTGAAGAAGCACGCCGCGCAATGTTACGTGGTGTTGATGCCCTAGCAAACGCTGTTAAAGTTACTCTTGGACCTAAAGGACGCAACGTGGTTCTTGAGAAAAAATTCGGTTCACCACTTATCACAAATGATGGTGTAACAATTGCAAAAGAAATCGAATTAGAAGATGCATTCGAAAACATGGGTGCAAAGCTTGTTGCTGAAGTAGCTAGCAAAACTAACGATGTTGCCGGTGACGGTACAACAACTGCAACTGTTCTTGCACAAGCGATGATTCGCGAAGGCTTAAAGAACGTGACTGCAGGTGCGAACCCAATGGGTATCCGTAAAGGGATCGAAAAAGCAGTTGTAACTGCTGTTGAAGAATTAAAAGCTATTTCCAAACCAATCGAAAACAAAGCTTCTATTGCACAAGTTGCTGCAATCTCTGCTGCTGACGAAGAAGTAGGTCAATTGATTGCTGAAGCAATGGAGCGCGTTGGTAACGACGGCGTAATCACAATTGAAGAATCTAAAGGCTTCACAACTGAATTAGACGTTGTTGAAGGTATGCAATTTGACCGTGGATATGTATCAGCTTACATGGTAACAAACACGGACAAAATGGAAGCTGTTTTAGAAAATCCATATATCTTAATTACTGACAAGAAGATTTCTAGCATTCAAGAAATCCTTCCAGTACTAGAGCAAGTGGTACAACAAGGTAAGCCATTATTACTTGTTGCTGAAGATATCGAAGGTGAAGCATTATCTACATTAGTAGTGAATAAGCTTCGCGGAACGTTCAATGCAGTAGCTGTTAAAGCTCCTGGCTTCGGTGACCGTCGTAAAGCTATGCTTGAAGATATCGCTGCATTAACTGGCGGTGAAGTAATCACTGAAGAGCTTGGCCGTGACCTTAAATCTGCTACAATCGCATCTTTAGGACGCGCTTCTAAAGTGGTTGTAACAAAAGAAAATACTACAATCGTTGAAGGTGCTGGTGAAACAGCTTCAATCGAAGCTCGTGTAAACCAAATCCGTGTTCAATTAGAAGAAACAACTTCTGAATTTGACCGTGAAAAATTACAAGAGCGCTTAGCTAAGTTAGCTGGCGGTGTAGCAGTCATCAAAGTTGGTGCTGCAACTGAAACAGAATTAAAAGAGCGCAAGCTTCGTATCGAAGACGCTTTGAACTCAACTCGTGCTGCAGTTGAAGAAGGTATCGTATCCGGTGGTGGTGTAGCCCTTCTAAACGTATACAGCAAAGTAGCTGAAATTCAAGCTGAAGGCGACATTCAAACTGGTATCAACATCGTATTACGTGCGATGGAAGAGCCTGTACGCACAATCGCTCACAACGCGGGTCTTGAAGGATCTGTTATCGTTGACCGCTTAAAGCGTGAAGAAGTTGGCACAGGCTTCAACGCTGCTAACGGCGAATGGGTAAACATGATTCAAGCTGGTATCGTTGACCCAACTAAGGTAACACGTTCAGCTCTTCAAAACGCTGCATCTGTAGCTGCTATGTTCTTAACAACTGAAGCAGTTGTTGCTGACAAGCCAGAACCAGCTGGTCAAGGCGGCATGCCTGACATGAGCGGTATGGGCGGAATGGGCGGCATGATGTAATCATCGCCCAAACCCCTTGATATAAGAGGGTTTTAAGTAAGAGGGGAGTGGAATGCTAACATCCTGCTAACATTTCTCTCCTAAAATTAGAGGTTTCTCATGAGTTGCGCAAACTTGTGGGAAGCCTCTTTTTTACCATTTAGTGAGCCAATCGAATCCGTTTTGTTATCTTGAATAATGCTGTAGTACAGGTGAATTGAGTAATATGAAAATAGGAGGTGAACCTGATGGGTCACCTCTTATTTGTGGTAGGGATGATTATTATTGATGCGATATGCTCAATATATCTATTAAAATAATATTGTTGTCTTAAGCCGAATGAGCTTATTACTTATAGTTATTGTTACATCAGTCTGGATATTTTTTTCGCTTACTATTATCGATACATTAGAAATTCAAGTCACACTTAAACCTTGTATTTAGTATGTTCGATGTGTTGGTTATTGTATTATGGATAATAGAACGGCTGCCTCAATAAATATATATAATATAAAAGTCAAGGAGAACTACATGACCTGGAACAAATTGAAGCAAAATCTGGAGAGTTTTCTCTGTCCTGCATTATATGGAAGGGTTGAATACCGTGCAACAAGCTACCGTTATTTACCTGATAAAGCAGGAATTTGTTATATTGCAGTAGATAAAAAGAATGTACTCAATATGAGTGACATAACTACCTTAATCAGATGGTATCAGACGGAGCTGGAAATTAAGAATGATTCTGAGATCCAAATTCCTATTAACAATGAGGAAATTGAAGCCGTAAGAAAAGAAACCAAGGGGATAGTTCCTGAGGATCGTCTAAAAGTAATTGCTAGGGGCAGAAAATTATCAGAATATGCAAAGGAGCTTATGGCAGCGCAGTCATCATTAAGTAAATCAAATTTTATCGATGCAGCTAATAAGTTTTTATCCACTTCTATAGAGGAAAGCATAGAGAGCAATGATATCCTATTGAATATTCTAGCTTTGGTGGACAGACGGGTAGGAAAAAAACGAATTTTAAAAATGAACGAGAAGATGAAGTTAAAGCATCCCATTGTGCAGTATTTTTATGAACTACGGCTTAGTACGTTATGATAATAAATAACTCATCACCTGAAAAACTCTAAAAAAGAAGACTACTTCCTAATTAGGAAGTAGTCTTCTTTTTTTACTTCTTTAGAGATGGCACAACGATTATTTCGATTTGGCTTCTTCACTTATTGCTTTCCCAGGAATGAGATGAACAGTTTCGCTTGGTCCAAACCCACTCCAGCGGTATCCTGCAACTGGTACCAAACCATTTGGTTCCACATCCGAGAGGCGTTCTCTTTTAGAATATTTCATTCCACGTCCAACGGCTTCTACTTTAAATGTATAGGTTTGCCCTTGTTTGAGCCCTGTTACCGTATAATGGGTGTCTGCTGTTGTCATTTCTGCATTAATTGGTGTAAACGATGCTCCTTCAGGCATAATTGGTTGGCCATTTACATAGACGCGGTATCCAATCACTTCTTGGTTGATGGCTGTTGCCGCATTCCAAGAGAGGGACACGCTTTTTCCGTCCTTCCCAATTGCAGCCTTTAAGCCGCCATCAAAGGATGGAGCTCCAATTGCATATGGAACAGCGGTTCCTACTTGAAGTGAACTGTTATAAGGTGTCGTATTACCGGCTAAATCGACTGCTTCCACCGTAACAGCGTACTTTGTACCAGGTTGAAGATTCAAAAGTGTATTCTTGTTCGATGTCGCAAACCCATGGAGTTCTCCATTTGTATACACATTATAGCCGGCAATCCCCGTGTCATCACTTGCAGCATCCCATTCAATGGATGCCCAAGTAAAACCAGGGTATACCACTTCTACTTCTTTGCCGCTAAACGTATCACTTTCAGGAATCTCAGCTGTTGGTTCTTTGATCTGAGTATTATCTGGAAGCACTGGGTTAGTTTTATCAGCTACTCCAGCAGTTGCTACTCGGATTTCCGGACCATCAGAAGTCCGGTTTCCAGTTGCATCCGCTGCTTCTACCTTAAAACTGTACTCCTTAGCTGGAGTCAATCCCGTCACAATAAAGCTGGTTTGCTTCGTTGTCGTATAGTCAGTACCAACCTTTTCTCCATCTTTATATACGGTATAGCCCATTCACAAGGATAGATTGTTTCTTACTGCCACCTTGATTGCGAACCGTCGTATTCTCAACCGTAATATCCCTGAATTGAGAAATTTTCTGTGCTGGCTCATAAAGAATTGTTGCATTGGCGTCTTCATAAGAAGAGGTGAAGACAAAAGGACCGTCCCCATCAATGCCTTCTAGAGCATTGTCTCTAAATAGAATATCTCTCGCTCCGCCGCCCATTGGTGTGTTCGTTTTGGCACGTAGGCCGACATCGGTTTTATACATAATGTTATCTTCTATTAAAAAGTCTTGAATCCAGCCACCGGTATGACTGCCTGTTACAACTCCACCGTGACCTTCGCGAATATAGTTATTGAAGATCCAGGCTTCTCCGGTTGGTTCTTCCTCTGCTGCCGCCTGTCCCATGCCTGCCGCAAAGTTAATGGCATCATCACCCGTGTCAACAAAGTTATTGAAAACCATGATGTTTTGAGAGTCACCAAACTCAAACCCGTCTGCATTATTCGCATCGTAGGTCTTGGCTGTCGTCCCGTTTACCACAATATTTTTACTATGAAGGTTTACAATTCCATGGAAGGAAGGGTTGAGTTGGGTAATGCCCTCGTAATACATACCGTCAACACCACGTACAGTAATCAAGTTAGAACGTGTAGAGTAGGCCGACTTGGCATTCATTCCATCTACTTGAGCCGCATACGTTTGAGCGGCTGCTAAAATTCCGTACGTAGCATAGGAAGAAAGGTCTAACGGACTCATTTTTCCGTTTTGCACTTTTACATTGCCTGTTACTTTTGAATTACTCCCGGCGAGCAAGCGTGGAAGCTCATTCCCGGCTTCATCTATTGTCGGGTTAGTAGTATCGGTCTTCCATCCATTCCCATCAATCGTTCCTTTCCCTACTATGCGGATATTCTTAAGGCTGCCGTAATTATACGTATGGGCATTGATTAGGGCGTAAGAACGCTCATCTGTAGAGTAATCGTAAACCCAGAAATTCCTGCTGTAATCTTCAGGGTCCGGGGAACCGAGTAAATAGCCATCGACTTGTAATGTCATATCCGATTTAAGCCATATTCCCCCAGAGATAAATTTCCCTTCTGGAACTAACACCTTTGCTCCCGGTGTCGCTGCGTCGATTGCCGCCTGAATAGCTTCCGTATCCTTTTTATCGTCATCTGGTGTAGCACCATAATCAACGATATTAAATACGTCAGGAACTCTAGTTGTTTTACCGGTAATTTTATTTGACGGGGCTGATTCCACGCCATCCTTATTGACTGATGTTACATAAAATTCATAGGACTTATTTGGTTTAAGATTTTCAACCGTAAAGTTATGAATAAGAATATCTACATGGAAATTGTCCTTATCGATATTTTTATAGAAATTATCAATTTAGGTTTTTGCTGTTCCACTGTTATCCTTTAGGGCACTTCCTATTTTTTTGCCATTCATATACACAGTGAAGTCTACGATATCGCTGTAATCCTTTGGTTTTTCCCACACAAGGGTAACGCTGTCTTCGTCAAAAGCAAGTGTTGGTATCTGTAAGTTTACTGGAGATGCTGGTGCAGTAGATTTCGTTTCCGCATAGGTGATCGCACCTGTTTGGCCAAATACTAGTAGAAGTACTAGGAAGATCAAAATACTTTCTTTAAATCTCTTCAACTATTATTACCACCTTTCCAACTGTCTTTTGTGAAGCAAATAACCTTCATAACCTCCTTTTTCTAAAAATACATGCTTCATTATAGATGAAGCCGCTTTCAAAAATAATGGAAGATTTTTAGAATAATGTTAATTTTTTAATATATTTGTATATTTAGAAAATACTGTTGTGCCGCAACGCTTTGCTGTGTTAAAATCCAAATAATATTAATGCAGCATGAGAGTACATAAATGGTTGAAATTCTTTAAGGGGGAAAAAGGGGATGAAGAAGAGTCTAGTTCTATTAGTATCTGCCATGTTATTGTTGCTTTCTGCCTGCGGAGCGGGTAGTAAGGAGGCAAGCGGAGAGAAAAAAGAGAAAGTTGTAAAAATAGGTATTACACAAATTGTCGAGCACCCGTCACTTGATGCTGCACGAGAAGGGTTTATCGCCGCTCTCAAAGATGCCGGCTATGTAGAAGGAAAGAACTTGAAGCTTGATTACCAAAACGCCCAAGGGGACATGAACAACAATATGTCTATTGCTCAAAAACTGGTAACAGATAAGGATGATCTGATCTTGGCTATCGCTACTCCTAGCGCACAAGCTGTGGTGAAGTCGACGAAGGATATTCCAATCTTATTTACGGCCATTACGGATCCCGTTGGGGCGGAACTTGTCAAAAGTCTAGATAAGCCAGGAGGTAATGCGACAGGCACATCGGATACGCATCCAGATGCAATCAAGAATACGATTGAAGCGATTAAAACGTTTATTCCTAAAGCTAAGAAAGTAGGCATCATCTATAACAACGGGGAACCGAACTCTGTTGTAAATGTTAAGAATGCTAAGAAGGCATTAGAGGAAGCGGGGCTTGAAGCAGTTGAAACTACCATTACAGCAAGTTCTGAAGTAAAGCAAGCAGCCGAATCAATGGTAGGGCGTGCAGATGTGTTATATATTCCAAAGGACAACACCGTGGTTGCTGCCCTTGAATCGGTAATCACTGTTGCCAATGCGAATAATATTCCAACCTTTGTAGGTGAAGGTGATTCTGTAAAACGTGGAACATTCGCATCTTATGGCTTTGACTACCACGACCTGGGCTACACTACTGGTAAAATGGCAGTGGAAATTCTCAAAGGGAAAAAGCCAAGCGAAATTCCTGTCGGCTTCCCGGAAAAACTAGAGCTGTATATCAATAAAAAGGCTGCGCAGGAGGAAGGAATTAACTTAACGGAGGAAATGTTGAAGAATGCGAAGATAGTAGGAGAATAACGACGAAAGACTACTTCCTAAAAAAGGAGGTGGTCTTTTTTTGTGTGCTTTTTACTATTTAAAAAGCTTGTTCCGCCAAAAATTTAAAATATGGACAAAGGCCGTTTCACAGCTTATCCCTTTTTAATACATATATTCTGTAAACAAAATAATTAAGGAGTTGAAATGAATGAGTAGGTGTGGAAAAAAATGCCACGATGACTGTCATGACTGTAATAAATGCCATAAGAAGGTTTGTCATGATGATTGTTTTCAATGTCTCCGCCACAACAAATGCAAAGATGATTGCAAAAATGATTGCAAATGCGACATTCAGCTAGTGAAAGATTGTGTTTGCTGTGAGTGGTCTGTACCAGAAGGCCAAACACAAACAGTTTTTCAAACAGGCGGATTTGAACAAATCTTTGGCTCTGGCTTTATAAGTTTTGACTGTGGTCCAGGAAATGACTTTGTTACTGTTCAGTTCTTTTTAGGAAATACGCCAGTTGGTATGCCAATTAATGTATTTCAAGACAGCTGCGTAACATTTACTTTCACAAAATTTGACAGAATCACTGTAACTTGTCAAGCAGTACCTGGTGCGATGAATGGAAATGCTGCTAACTGTGAATGTGATAATTGTGAAGGCGAAATTTGTATCACAACTAGATTCCCAGTTTGCTAAAAGTTGATCGAAATAATAGTTTAGAAGTCCATTTTTTAGAAAATACGCAAATGCCGTTGCCGTTAAAGAGAAAATTAATATTTTGATATAGAAAAAGAAAGTGAGGTGTATATTATTGACGTGCAGAAAATGCAGAGGATTTGATGATGATTGTGATTGTAATCGTGGTTCTAGTTGTAATTGTGGCGATATTAATTGCTTAAGATGCTGCAAGAAGAAGAGAGGTAAAAGAGGACCAACAGGGCCAACAGGACCGACGGGGCCTGCAGGAGCAACTGGTGTAACTGGAGCAACTGGCGTAACAGGACCAACAGGACCAACAGGACCGACAGGACCAACAGGACCGACAGGACCGACAGGACCAACAGGACCGACAGGACCAACAGGACCAACAGGACCGACAGGACCGACAGGACCGACAGGACCGACAGGACCAACAGGACCAACAGGACCAACAGGACCGACAGGACCAACAGGACCGACAGGACCGACAGGACCAACAGGACCGACAG
>NZ_JBDGJV010000033.1:0-25111 GCF_057656715.1 Neobacillus sp. Soil_C_43 | reverse complement strand
TGGCGAAGTGGTTAACGCACCTGATTGTGGTTCAGGCATTCGTGGGTTCGATTCCCATCAGTCGCCCCATTTATTTTGCGGGTGTAGTTTACTGGTAAAACCTCAGCCTTCCAAGCTGATGTAGTGGGTTCGATTCCCATCACCCGCTCCATAATATGGGCCTATAGCTCAGCTGGTTAGAGCGCACGCCTGATAAGCGTGAGGTCGATGGTTCGAGTCCATTTAGGCCCACCATTTATTATTCCGCAGTAGCTCAGTGGTAGAGCTATCGGCTGTTAACCGATCGGTCGTAGGTTCGAGTCCTACCTGCGGAGCCATATAGAGAAGTACCCAAGTGGCTCAAGGGGCGCCCCTGCTAAGGGTGTAGGTCGGGTAACCGGCGCGAGGGTTCGAATCCCTTCTTCTCTGCCATATAATTTAATTAGCGGCCCCTTGGTCAAGCGGTTAAGACACCGCCCTTTCACGGCGGTAACACGGGTTCGAATCCCGTAGGGGTCATACAAAAAAACTGATGATACATTATCATCAGTTTTTTTGTGTTCTTTTTCAGGGGAAGCTTGGATTATGATTATTGATTGTTTAAGGTGGATTTTTTACGGTATCGAATACAGCGTAAAAGACCATTTGGGTCACGTAGACCGTTCCTACGTGACCGAACACTGCGCAGAAAAATCATTAGGGTAACGTAGACACCTCCTACGTGACCGAACACAACGTCAACCAACCATTTGGGTCACGTAGACAACATGTTCGTTACCAAATGCTACATTCTAGACTTTATAGAAAAACGTGTAGATCCCCCACATTTTACGTAAGCAGCTTTAAAAGTTCATCTCTCCATTTTCGTGACTATTTCCTCACACACTAGCTAAAAAGTCCCTTTAATCTATTTTAACAATCACTCACTTAATAACACGTAAAAATATTATAATAAAATAACATTTTAGTGGATTTTCATCCTGAATAAAAATTGTTAACGCTTACATAACACTGGATTTTCTGAAAATTTACTCCTTTAAAGTGATATAAATCAAATAATTTTTTTAAAGGTTTTTTATAAAAAAAATCAAAAAAACTTTAAAGGTTCCTGTCGATTCACGATAGATTATTTGTCGTTTGGTGTTGAATGTTGTTGGAAAATGCCTCTTTATAGCAGTTTACAACACTAATTGTCAGAAAAGATAAAAAAGTTTTTGGAGGCATATCAACCATTTGGAATTATAATTGGTCTTTGTAATACATATTTTCAATGGGGATGAGGATAGCCATGACAGTGAACACGTTATTTCCTACTGATTATCAGTTGCACTTATTTCATGAAGGAAACTTCTTTCAAAGTCATCAGCTCTTTGGCGCTCATATCTTCAAGAATTCCGATCAGGTATACACCCGCTTTTGCGTATGGGCCCCTAATGCCCATCAGGTAAGACTTGCAGGGGATTTTAACAACTGGAATGGTGAAGGGTATGAATTACAAAGGGTTAACAATGAAGGCGTTTGGATTCTAATCTTGAAGCAAGACATGACAGGAAGCCTTTATAAGTATGAAATTTTCTCACAAACAGGAGAAAGACTGTTAAAGGCAGATCCATTCTCGTTTTATTCTGAAATAAGACCAATGACGGCTTCGATCGTTTATTCACTAAATAACTATAAGTGGCAAGATAATCATTGGATGAATCGTAGAGGAAAAAAGAACTTCCTATCTGAACCAGCCATCATTTATGAGGTCCATATGGGTTCCTGGAAGAAGAAAGCCAACAATGAATACTTAACTTATCAAGAACTAGCTTCAGAGCTAATACCATACGTTATAGAGCATGGCTTTACTCATATAGAGCTGTTGCCAATTGTCGAGCACCCGCTCGACGACTCTTGGGGTTATCAAGGTACAGGTTATTTCTCAGTCACTTCAAGGTATGGAACACCAGATGACTTTCGACATTTTGTAGATCAATGTCATCAGCATGGTATTGGTGTCATTCTTGATTGGGTACCAGGACATTTTTGTAAAGATGCTCACGGACTTTATCGCTTTGATGGTACTCATATCTATTCTTATATGCATGAATGCGATAGAGAAAATCTTGTATGGGGTACAGCAAACTTTGACCTTGGTAAGGGAGAAGTACAAAGTTTCCTCATCTCAAATGCTCGGTATTGGATGGAATATTTCCATATTGATGGTTTCCGAATGGATGCGGTGGCAAATATCATTTATTGGCCGAATGCTTCAAACGGTAAGAGTGAGAATCCATTTGGAATAAATTTTTTAAAGAAATTAAATCAAGAAATTCATGAATACGATCCACATTTTTTAATGATCGGTGAGGATTCAACTGATTTTCCACAAGTTACAGCACCCGTTCATTATGGCGGTCTTGGCTTTGATTACAAATGGAATATGGGTTGGATGAATGACATGCTGGAATATATGGAAACCCCTCCATATTCAAGGCAGCAGGCCCATTCAAAAGTCACTTTTTCACTTTTATATGCTTTTTCAGAAAACTTTATGCTCCCCTTTTCGCATGATGAAGTGGTTCATGGGAAGAAATCGTTGTTAGATAAGATGCCAGGCGAATATTGGGAGAAATTTGCTCAATTAAGGCTTCTCCTTGGCTATATGTTTGCCCACCCAGGAAAAAAACTTTTATTTATGGGATTTGAATTTGGGCAGTTTGCCGAATGGAAAGATAAAGAACAACTTGATTGGCACTTAATGGACTATGACATGCACCGGAGCTTAAATGACTATGTCAAGGTGCTTACAAAGGTGTATAAGCGTTCAAAAGCCCTTTATGAACTGGATCATTTACAGGAAGGGTTTCAATGGATTGACGCAAATAACAGTCATCAATCAATCTTCTCCTTTATTCGAAAGGGTAAAAAAGAAGAGGATCAATTAATTATTATTTGCAACTTTACTGCTGCCAGATACCCAGAGTATAAAGTCGGTGTTCCTCTACCAGGAGAGTATCGAGAAATCTTTACAAGTGATCAAAAAGAATACGGTGGAACGGGAATGGTTAACAAAAAGACTATTTTCGCATTAGAAGAACCATTCCATGGTCAAACACACTCAATAGACATCAGCATTCCCGCATTCGGTTTTCAAATAATTAGACCGGTTAAAAAACGGAAGGAGCGAAAAGGAAATGGCAAAGAAAAAGTGCGTAGCCATGTTATTAGCAGGAGGGAAAGGAAGCAGACTTAATTCATTAACAAAGGATTTGGCAAAACCAGCGGTACCATTTGGTGGAAAATACCGTATTATAGATTTTACGCTAAGCAACTGTGCTAATTCTGGAATTGATACGGTCGGTGTTCTTACTCAATACCAACCCTTGTTGTTAAATTCTTATATTGGAATTGGCAGTGCATGGGACCTTGATCGTAAAGATGGCGGAGTTACTGTTTTACCACCCTACAGTGAGTCTTCAGAAGTAAAGTGGTATACAGGTACTGCAAGTGCCATCTATCAAAACTTAAATTATTTGAAGCAATATCAGCCGGAATATGTATTAATCCTCTCCGGAGACCATATCTACAAAATGAACTATGAAAGTATGCTTGATTATCATATTCAAAAAAGGGCAGATGTAACGATCTCCTTAATCGAGGTGCCGTGGGTCGAAGCAAGTCGATTTGGGATCATGAATACAACCGAGGATATGAGAATAGTAGAGTTTGAGGAAAAACCAGCGAATCCAAAGAACAATCTTGCTTCCATGGGGGTTTATATTTTCAGCTGGAATGTCCTAAAGGAATTTTTAGAAATGGACGAAAGAAATCCTGATTCAAGCCATGATTTTGGTAAAGATGTCATTCCGATGCTATTAGAGGAAAATAAGAAATTGTTCGCTTATCCATTTAAAGGGTATTGGAAGGACGTCGGAACGGTTCAAAGCCTTTGGGAAGCAAACATGGATTTGTTAGGAGAGGATTGTGACCTAGATTTATTTGATCATGACTGGAGAATATACTCTGTCAATCCGAACCAGCCTCCACAATATATATCACCAAATGCAGTGGTTAAGGAATCATTAATCAACGAGGGATGTACGATTGAAGGTGAAATCGAGCAATCTGTATTATTCCAAGGGGTGACGGTGGGAAGCGGCTCTATTATTAAAGAGTCTGTCATTATGCCAGATGCCACAATCGGAAATAATTGCTTGATTGAAAAAGCGATTGTTCCATGCGATGTTCATGTACCAGACGGAACAGTGATTCGTTCTTTTGATGGTGAGATTGTTTTAGTTACGAACGAAATGATAAGCGGACTGTATCCTGCTTTTTAATTAATCTCAAGGGGCTAAAGTAGCCCCCTTGAAAAAGCGTTTCCCATTTTATTAATTGGAGGGTTTCGGAGTGAAAAGAAAGCTTTTAGGCGTTATTGATGCCACTACGTACCATGAGGATTTAGAAGATTTATTAACCCACCGTTCACTAGCTGCACTACCTTTTGCAGGCAGATATCGAATTATAGATTTTGTGTTATCAAATATGGTGAATTCAGGGATCCGAAGTGTAGCCATTTTTCCCAAAATGCAATATCGCTCGCTTATGGATCATCTTGGTTCAGGGAAAAACTGGGACCTGAATCGAAAGCGGGATGGACTTTTCTTTTTCCCGTCTCCGATTGTTGATAATGATGGAAATAAAATTGGATCCTTTGAGCATTTTGCCGCGAATTTGGACTTCTTTTATCGAAGCACCCAAGAATATGCAATTATTTCTAATTGTTATACCGTTTTCAACATGACCTTTCATTCTGTTCTTAATTGGCATAGTGAAAATGGATGTGATATCACTGAAATCCATCATAAAGACGGCCGTCCAATGGAGATGTATTTAATTAAGACCTCTTTGTTAATAAAGCTAATTGAAACAAGAAATGAAACAGGATATACGTGCATGAAGGATGTAGTAAATGATCTACATAATGACTACACAATCTGCCGCTATAATTATGAGGGTCATGCGGTAATGATTGATTCCATTGAAAACTACTTTTCAACTAGCATGAACCTGTTGCAGCCTGATATATGGAAAAAACTCTTTATCAAAGAACAGCCGATTATTACAAAGGTAAAGGATGAACCTCCGACCAAATATGTAAAAGGCTCAGAAGTGAAAAACGCAATGATTGCAAATGGCTGTTTAATTAAGGGTCATGTTGAAAATAGTATCGTTTCCCGTGGAGTTAAGATCGGTAAAGGGGCAGTGATTAAAAACTGTATTATCATGCAGAAATGCCATATAGAAGATAATTGTTATCTAGATTCAGTTATTCTAGATAAAGATGTGAGAGTAGAGGCAGGAACCCACTTAGTCGGAACTGCTCTTTCCCCATATGTGATTCGAAAAGGGACGAAACAAGGAGCGCTGATGAACTCGTGAAAGTACTATTTGCTGTTTCGGAGTGTGGTCCATTTGCGAAATCTGGAGGTCTAGCAGATGTTGCTGGTTCACTTCCAAAAGAACTAAAAAATTTAGGAACAGATGTAAGAGTAATATTACCTAAGTATGGAACCATTTCTGAAGAGTATAAAATGGAAATGAAAAAGATAAAAGAATTTACTGTTTCTGTTGGCTGGAGAAATCAATATTGTGGCGTTGAAGAGCTTACTTATCAAGGTGTTACCTATTATTTTGTAGATAATGAATACTATTTTAAGCGGGAAAATCTCTATGGCTATTACGATGATGGCGAGAGATTTGCCTATTTTAATCGGGCGGTACTTGAAACCATCGCTCAATTGAATTTTTTCCCAGATGTCATGCATTGTCATGATTGGCATACGGCGATGATTCCTTTTCTATTAAGAACGGAATATTACAAGAGAAAAGGATACGGTCTAATTAAGACGATGTTTACGATTCATAATCTTCAATTTCAGGGTATATTTCCTAAAGAGGTGCTTAGTGATTTACTTGGCCTCGACAATCAAGTCTTTCGTCCCAACACCTTAGAGTTTTTTGGCAATATTAACTTTATGAAGGGTGCATTGGTTGCAGCAGATAAAATCACCACTGTAAGCCCGACCTATAAAGAGGAGATTCAAACGCCAGTCTTTGGTGAGAAACTGGATGGACTTCTAAGAGAGAGAAACGAAGATCTCCTTGGTATTCTAAATGGAATAGACGAGGATTTTTACAATCCAGCGAAAGATGAATTGATTTACCAAACCTATACAGTGAATACTCACCAAAAAAAATCAATCAATAAGAGTGAGATTCAAAAACGGTTTGACCTGCCACAAAGCTCAAGAACTCCTTTACTCGTAATGATTTCAAGGCTAACGAAGCAAAAGGGACTTGATTTAGTGAAATGTGTGCTGCGTGATCTTTTACAAGAAGATATCCAAATCATATTACTTGGCACTGGGGATTACGAATACGAAGAACATTTGAGACAGGTTGCCCGAATTTATCCTGAAAAATTAAAAGTTCATATTGGTTTTAATGAAGAGCTTGCCCATAAGCTGTATGCAGCCGCAGACTTATTTTTAATGCCATCCTTGTTTGAACCATGCGGACTCGGCCAGTTGATCGCAATGAAATATGGTGCGGTACCAATTGTTCGTGAAACGGGAGGCTTAAACGATACAGTCCATGCCTGGAATGAATTTACTGGTGAAGGAAATGGATTCTCCTTTAAAAACTTTAATGCTCATGACATGCTCTATACTATTCAAAGAGCGATTAGCTTTTATCATGACCGTGATGTATGGGAAACCATTGTCACACAAGCAATGAAAATGGATTATAGCTGGGCACAGTCCGCATTCCGATATAACCAGCTCTACGCGGAGCTCATCTCAAGGAGTGAAACCCATGTTTTCTAGTACCACTGAGTTTAAGAAGACCTTTTTAAAGAGGCTTGAGATGTTGTGTGGGAAGAGTTTCTCAGAAAGCTCGAATAGAGACCACTATCAAACACTAGGGAATATGATTCGTGAATATGTGAGTAATGACTGGATTGCAACAAACGAACGGTACCTTGCTGCCCAAGGTAAGCAGGTATATTATCTTTCCATTGAATATTTATTAGGAAAGTTACTAAGGCAAAATTTAATCAATCTAGGAATCGAAGAAACTGTCCAAGAAGGTCTTCAAGAACTGGAGATTGACTTGGGAGAGTTAGAAGAATTAGAAGCGGATGCGGGTTTAGGAAACGGCGGCTTAGGTAGATTAGCCGCCTGCTTTTTAGACTCCCTAGCATCCCTTAACCTTCCGGGACATGGTCACGGAATTCGGTATAAACATGGGTTATTTGAACAAAAAATTGTGGATGGCTATCAAGTGGAATTGCCTGAGCAATGGCTGCGGAGCGGAAATGTTTGGGAAATTAGGAAAGTAGACTATGCGGTAAAAATTCCATTTTGGGGTAAGGTGGAAGCCAAAATGGAAAATGGACGTCTGGTCTTTCAACATCTAAATGCGGAAACCGTTACAGCTGTGCCTCATGATATGCCAGTCATAGGATATAAATCAAATACCATTAATACTTTAAGGCTTTGGAATGCGGAACCATCGCAATTTCCTTTTCATAAGGATATTTTAAAATATAAGCGAGAAACCGAATCGATTTCTGAGTTTTTATATCCGGACGATACGCATGATGAGGGAAAAATTTTAAGATTAAAACAGCAATATTTTCTCGTTTCAGCTAGTATCCAATCCATTATTAAAAGCTACAGAAAACAACATACGAGCTTAAATCAGCTCCATGAACATATTTGTATTCATATCAATGATACTCACCCAGTACTTGCTATTCCTGAGTTAATGAGAATCCTTATTGATGAAGAAGGATTCGATTGGGAGCAGGCATGGGAAATTACGCAAAATACCATCTCATATACCAATCATACAACCCTATCAGAAGCCTTGGAAAAATGGCCAATCCATATTTTTCAGCCATTACTACCTAGGATTTATATGATTATTGAAGAAATTAATGAACGGTTTTGCCGGGAATTATGGACTCAAACGCCAGGTGATTGGGAGCGAATAAGGGGACTTGCAATCCTCGCAGATGATTTTGTAAAAATGGCCCACTTAGCGATTGTCGGAAGCTTTAGTGTCAATGGTGTGGCGAAGCTGCATACGGAGATCTTAAAGCAGCGGGAGATGAATCAGTTCTATCAGCTATATCCTGAAAAGTTTAATAACAAGACAAATGGAATTGCACACCGCCGCTGGCTGCTCAAAGCCAACCCGAAATTATCATCCCTTATCACTGAGTCGATTGGGGAATCCTGGACCTATTCAGGAACAGAACTCTCCAGCTTACTTAATTTTCAACATGATACCGCATTTTTAGAGCAGCTCCTTAAAATAAAAAATGAAAATAAGCAGGTACTGGCAGATATTATTCTTGATAAAACAGGAGTCGCTGTGGATACACAGGCAATCTTCGATGTTCAAGTAAAACGACTTCATGCCTACAAGCGTCAATTGTTAAATGTGTTACATATTATGCACCTTTATAATAAGATTAGAGAGGATTCTAGTTTCTCGCTTGTACCAAGAGTGTTTATTTTTGGTGCAAAAGCATCTCCGGGGTATTATTATGCAAAGAAAATTATCAAATTAATTAATACGGTGGCTGAAAAAATAAATAATGACCCAAAAGTGAATGACCGCTTGAAAGTCATTTTCCTTGAGAATTATCGTGTTTCTTTAGCTGAAAAAATCTTTCCTGCTGCAGATGTAAGTGAACAAATCTCAACGGCAAGCAAAGAAGCGTCAGGTACGGGAAATATGAAATTTATGATCAATGGCGCATTAACGGTAGGGACATTAGATGGTGCAAATATTGAAATAAAGGAATTAGTGGGCGACTCAAATATTTTTACATTTGGTCTAAGTGCAGAAGAAGTTCTCCATTATTATCAACATGGAGGATACCAATCCGTTGACTATTATCACCATGATGTTAGAATTCGTCAGGCAGTCGATCAACTGGTAAACGGATTTTTTCCTGGAGTCTACAACGAATTTGAGCCTATTTTTGATTCATTACTTGAAGAAAACGATCAATATTTTGTCTTGAAGGATTTTGCTTCCTACGCTGATATTCAGCATTCTGTTGGAGAAACGTTTATTGATCCTTTAAGATGGCAAAGAATGAGTTTAACGAACATTGCTCATGCAGGTTATTTTTCGAGTGACCGAACCATTCAAGAGTACGCGGATGGTATATGGGGAATTAAATCAATTTAACAAAAAAGCTTCTGCTAAAATGGCAGAAGCTTTCTTCGTTTTATTTAAATATAATGTCCGATAAAAATCCCAATCGCTAATAAAAATCCAAAAATCGTATTGGTTTGGGCAGTTGCCTTCATTGCTGGTGCCATTTGAATTGGCAGCGTACCTTCGATAAAGCCTTTGATTGCTTTGATTGCTTTCGGTGCACTAAGTATAACAACTGCTGTCCAAATTGGTGCCTCATTGCTAATGATAAGCCCAAGAATCCAAAGGTAAGAAAAGATAAACATGACAGCTAATAAGCGGATGGCTTTCTTTTTTCCAATAAGAATGGCTAATGTTTTACGGCCATTTTCTTTATCCCCATCAAGGTCACGTATGTTATTTGAAAAGTTAATCGCGCCAACCAACACTAATATTGGAATGGAAATAAGGATACTTGTCTTGGAAACAGTCCCTGTTTGGATAAAGAAAGTAATCAGAATAATTAACATTCCCATGAAAAAGCCTGAAAATAATTCACCAAATGGTGTGTAAGCTATCGGTAGTGGACCACCGCTATATAGATAGCCAACTGCCATACAAACGAGGCCGATTGCTGCCAGCCACCAGCTGCTGTTTAAACAAATATATACTCCTAATAAAAGGGCTATTCCATATAAGCTTAAAGCAATTTGCATAACTGTTTTTGGCTTAATTCCGTCACGGACAATAGAGCCGCCAATTCCGACTGAATGTTCATTATCAAGGCCGCGTTTAAAATCAAAGTATTCATTAAACATATTAGTAGCCGCTTGAATTAATAAACTAGCAATTAACATGGCTAAAAATAGCACAAAGTGAATGGTGCCTAACTTTAATGCAAGTGCAGTACCTAGTAAAACCGGTACGAAAGCAGCAGTTAATGTATGAGGACGGGTCATTTGCCACCAAACTTGAAAGCCTCGATTTGATTCTACGGCAGGTTTCGAATTCTGCTGTATATTTGGCTGCATATAATTTTCTCCCTTTTCTAAAATTTATTCTCTATATGAAGTTCAATTAGTAGTATTGTATGGGCTTATGCCCAAAACTAAGTGTATGGAATTCCAGTAATAGTGTCAATTAATTTTTGCTATCAAAACTAGAAGATAATACCTGTTCGACTATTATTAGTTGGTTCGTGGGACAATGAAAGTAATGATAAATCCGTTTTCACCCAAAAGGTGACAATTTGATATATAATAAGGAATGAAGGCAGTTTTAGTAGTGACAAGTAATATTGACTTCTTTACAATGGGAATAGTATCTTATATAAAGCTTAAAATGAATGGATAACAGTCATTTCGGCTGTTTTGGAGGGATTTGTTTGGTTACCATTCAAGAAACGGAAATAATGGAAAGGGGTCTTTCAGCTGTTAATCGTGCGAAAGAACTCGGTCGGCCGATTTTAATAAGTGAAGTTCATCAAATGGACATGATTCACCCACTACAATTTTTTAATGCAGGAAAAGACTGCTACCAAGGGGAACGTTTTTTCTGGAAGGATCCTACAAATGAGATCATTCTCATTGGACTTGGGATTTCTAAACAAATTCAGTCGGATCAGGCTACTGACCGCTTTTTTCTTGTTGAGAAAGAGTGGAAAAACTTCTTAAAGGATAGCCTTATTTACAACGACTTTAACGAGATCGGTACTGGTCCTGTCATGTTCGGTGGTTTTTCATTTGACCCTTATAAAGAAAAAACCGAGCTCTGGTCTAAATTTGCGGATTCCTTATTTCATATTCCTAAATACTTATTAAGTATTGTTCATGGAAAGGCCTTTTTAACCATCAACACAATTTGTACACCACATGATGACTTGTCTTTATTCAGCAAGATTCTTGAAGAAAGAAATCAACTATTACGTTCTTTAGAACGGAAATATAAATCACTACCTTGTGCATTAGTTGAAAAAAGAGAGATACTACCTGAAAAATGGAAAAGCACTGTTGATGGAGTTGTGAATGAGTTAACAAATGGTCCGTTAAAAAAGGTTGTTCTTGCTCGTGAATTGAGACTTGTTTTTAACGACTTAGTAGAGGCTGAGGATGTACTGAATAATTTGTACAACCAGCAACATGAAAGCTTTATTTTTGCTTTTGAGTCGAATGGGGATTGCTTTATCGGTGCTTCACCAGAGAGGCTTGTTAAAAAACAAGGGACTGAAGTGTACTCTACATGTCTTGCTGGTTCTATTTCAAGGGGTAAGACCGAAGAGGAAGATCGTATTTTAGGTGACGCCTTATTAAACGATCAGAAGAACTTAATCGAGCATAGTTATGTGGTGGAAATGATTAAGGAAGCCCTAGAAGAATCATGTGAAGAAATCATTCTCCCAGCTAAGCCGCAGTTAATGAAGATTAGAGATATTCAACATTTGTACACACCAGTAATTGGAAAATGCAATTGTGCTGCTTCCTTATTGTTATTAGTTGAACGACTTCATCCTACTCCTGCACTCGGAGGGTTACCGAAAGAGGCGGCAGTTGAAAAAATTAGACAGGTGGAGGATTTAGACCGTGGTTTTTATGCTGCTCCGTTAGGCTGGGTTGATTATAGGCAGAATGGTGAATTTGCAGTTTCGATCCGTTCTGGTCTAATCCAGGGTAAAGAGGCTTCGTTGTTTGCTGGGTGTGGTGTGGTTGCAGACTCGAATGCAGAAAGTGAATATTTGGAGACGAGTTTGAAGTTTAGACCCATGCTTCGAGCTCTTGGAGGACAATAATATGAATCATCAAGAAGCTTTAACCGCATATATCGCTGCCTTTGTTGCAGAACTATTTTCTTCAGGGATAACAGATGTTGTCGTAAGCCCGGGCTCAAGGTCTACCCCCATGGCGATGGTAATGGCGGAACACCCTGATTTGAAGGTTCATATCCATGTGGATGAGCGATCAGCGGCTTTTTTTGCCTTAGGAATAGCAAAAGCAACAAACAGACCGGTAGCCATTCTTTGTACCTCGGGCACTGCTGCAGCTAATTATTTTCCAGCTATTGTTGAGGCTCGCTACTCTAGGGTGCCGTTAATTGTGCTGACTGCAGATAGACCTCATGAGTTAAGAGAAGTGGGTGCCCCACAGGCAATTGACCAAATTCATTTATATGGAAAACATGTTAAGTGGTTTGCGGAAATGGCCTTACCAGAGAATAGTGACGAAATGATTCGTTACGCCCGGACAGTCTGTGCTCGCGCAACGGCTATAGCAACAGGGGCACCATCTGGACCAGTCCATTTGAATTTTCCATTTAGGGAACCGCTTATCCCTAGGTTGGATGGAAATCTGTTCCAATTAGCAGAACGGCCAAAAGGATATGTGAAGGTTCATAATGGCGAATTAACTATAGATGATGAGTATTTTAAAGAAATGGCAGAAAAGTTAATGGGAAAAGAGAGAGGCATCATTGTTTGTGGGAATCTCGAAGACACAAATTTTGCTGATGCTGTGACCAAACTTTCCACCTCATTAAACTATCCAATATTGGCGGACCCGTTATCTCAATTAAGAAGCGGGAAACATAGTCATGAAAACATAATTGAAACGTATGATACATTTTTACGAAATGAAGATGCCAAAGCCTTTCTGAAGCCGGAAGTGGTGATTCGATTCGGGGCAATGCCGATCTCGAAAGCATTAACGATTTTCTTAAAAGAAAATCATGAAGCGGAGCAATATGTAATCGATGGTGGTGGAGGCTGGCGTGACCCTGCATCGTTATCTACTGAAATGATTTTTTGTAATGAAACTTTATTTTGTGAGAAGCTGCTTAGCTTTAATGAAAGCAAAGTATCTTCTTCATTTTTAGAAGAATGGCGTAAGGTTAACGAGCTGACGAAATCAAATATGACCCAAATACGAGATATCACAGAATTAAGTGAGGGGCGTCTGTTTTACCAATTAGCAGATTTATTGCCGGAAGGTTCAACTCTTTTTGTTGGAAATAGCATGCCGATTCGCGACTTAGATAGTTTCTTTCATAATAATGGTAAATCCATTAAAATCATGGCTAACAGAGGTGCTAACGGAATCGATGGTACTGTGTCCACAGCACTAGGAGCCTCCTTGTATGCTGATTCATTATATCTCGTGCTAGGAGATTTAACCTTTTTCCATGATTTAAATGGTCTTATTGCAGCAAAGCTTTACAATATTGATATCCATATTATCCTAGTGAACAATAATGGGGGCGGAATCTTTTCCTTCCTTCCACAGTCAGAACACCCTAAGAATTTTGAACTATTGTTTGGTACACCGTTAAACATAGAATTTGAGCACGCCGTTCGCATGTTTAATGGAAACTTTTCAAAAATCCAAAATTGGGATCAGTTTGAATTGGAAATGAAAAAATCAGTTCACCAGTCTGGTATTAATGTATACGAGGTGGCAACGAACAGAGAAAAAAATCGTGATGAGCACCGCGAAATTTGGCGTTCTGTTTCCCAGGAAATATCAGAATTTGTCAAAGGAGCTCGTTAATGGATGTAGTGGTTGAAGGGCTTACCTATCATGTCGATGTTTATGGAAATGGGTTTCCTTTTGTTTGTTTACATGGATTTACGGGAGATGTAACAACCTGGACTCCTTTTGTTGAGGATTGGTGTAAGCGTTCTAAGTTAATCCTTCCTGACATTATTGGACATGGGAAAACGGAGTCCCCTGAAGAAATAGAGCGGTATCATATAGAATCTGCTGCTCATGATTTAAACAAGCTCCTCGATCATCTTGAGGTGCACCAAGTGGATCTGCTTGGTTATTCAATGGGTGGCAGACTTGCCCTTACCTTTGCTATACTCTTTCCTGAAAGAGTTCGTAAGTTGATTTTAGAAAGTGCCTCTCCAGGACTATTAACAGAGACTGAAAGAGAACTTCGCCGAATGAAAGATGCTGAACTTGCAAAGTTTATAAAAGACCATGGAATTCAAGCATTTGTCGATTACTGGGAGGAGATTCCCTTATTTTCGACCATGAAGAGCTTGCCTAAGTCAATCAATGAATCCATAAGGAGTCAACGTTTAAACAATTCGGCGATAGGGCTTTCCAATAGCTTGTTAGGCATGGGCACTGGGGCACAGCCTTCCTGGTGGGGAAGGTTGAACGAACTAGAAATGGATGTCCTGCTACTTACTGGTAAAAAAGATAATAAGTTTTGTTTACTAGCGGAAAAAATGCTCAAAGAGTTGAAAAACGGAACTTGGACAATTTTTGAAAACAGTGGACATGCAATTCATGTGGAAGAAAAAGAAAAGTTTGGTACAATAGTAAGTGACTTTCTTAATACCTAATAAAGGAGGATATCATTTTGACAGTAGAATGGATTGCAGGACGTAAATATGATGAGATTTTATATGAAACATATAACGGGATTGCAAAAATTACAATTAACCGTCCGCACGTACATAATGCGTTTACACCAAAAACCGTATCGGAGTTAATCGATGCTTTTGCTTTTGCACGCGATGATTCTAGTATCGGGGTTATTGTATTAACAGGTGCTGGTGATAAGGCATTCTGTTCTGGTGGAGACCAATCAGTTCGTGGACATGGCGGATATGTGGGAGAAGACCAAATTCCACGCTTAAATGTTCTTGATCTTCAACGCTTAATTCGAGTGATTCCTAAGCCAGTCATTGCCATGGTTAAGGGATATGCAATTGGTGGAGGACATGTTCTTCATGTGGTATGTGATTTAACGATTGCTGCTGATAATGCTAGATTTGGACAAACTGGTCCTAAAGTGGGTAGCTTTGATGCTGGATATGGTTCAGGCTATCTTGCAAGAATTATCGGACATAAGAAGGCTCGTGAAATTTGGTACTTATGCCGTCAATACAATGCACAAGAAGCACTTGATATGGGACTTGTAAATACAGTAGTTCCGCTTGAGAAAGTCGAAGAAGAAACTATTCAATGGTGTAATGAAATTCTTGAGAAGAGCCCAACTGCCCTTCGTTTCTTGAAGGCAGCAATGAACGCTGATACTGACGGCTTAGCCGGTCTACAGCAGTTCGCTGGTGACGCAACATTACTTTACTATACAACGGATGAAGCAAAAGAAGGCCGTGATTCCTTCAAGGAAAAACGTAAACCTGATTTTGGCCAATTCCCACGTTTTCCTTGATTAAAAAATTTGCTAACAGCTTGATGGCTCCCATCAGGCTGTTTTTAATAGAAAAAGCGAAGGCGATGATTTAATGCAATACGAGACAATGCCTAACTTCATAAAGAAACGAGTTTTTTTAACGCCGGATCGGACGGCAGTTTATTTTAACGAGCAGACCTTAACCTTTAAAGAACTTTATGAACGTTCCTTTAAGACGGCAGGGCAGCTTCAGGCACTGGGAGTTCAAAAAGATGATTACCTAGCTGTTTTATTAAAAAATCATCTAGACACATTTGTGATCTTGTTTGCCCTTCAGTTGTTAGGGGTAAAAGCAGTTATTTTGAATAACCGTTTAACGCCAGCAGAATTAGTATGGCAATTGAATGATTCTAAAGCAGTCTTTCTCCTTGTTGAAGACTCGTTTTCAGATATAGAACAAGCCATTAGAACCGAAATACCATCTCTAGCTACAATGACAAAAAGTGGCTTGTTTAACGTGGAAGCAAAAACTCCAGTAATACAGGAGGAAATCAACTTATCAGATACCTGTACGATTATGTATACTTCAGGAACAACAGGTCATCCAAAAGGAGTTATACAAACCTATGGGAACCACTGGTGGAGTTCGGTCGGGTCTGCGTTAAATTTAGGATTTATGGAAGGAGATTGCTGGCTGTGTGCTGTGCCTCTTTTTCACATTAGCGGTTATTCCATTTTAATGCGAAGTGTCATCTATGGCATGCCGATTGTCTTACATGAGAACTTTGATGTTGAAAGAACTATTGAGGATATTACCACTAAAAAAGTAACCATCATGTCAGTGGTAGGAACCATGCTTACAAAGATTGTTGATACTTTAGAGGAAAGACGTCTGCCTTCGTATTTTCGTTGTATGCTACTTGGGGGAGGGCCGGCGCCATTGCCACTTTTGCAAGCCTGTTTAGAAAAAAATATTCCAGTGTTTCAAACCTATGGCATGACCGAATCCTCCTCACAGATCGTAACACTTTCTCCAGAGTACAGTTTAGCCAAGCTTGGATCTGCCGGTAAACCATTGTTCCCTGCACAGCTGCAGATTAGGACGGAGGATGAACGTTCGGCAGAACCAGGTGAGGCTGGTGAAATTGTCGTTAAAGGACCCAATGTGACACCTGGCTATTTAAATAGGCCGGATGCGACAAAAGATAAAGTACGGAATGGCTGGTTTTACACGGGTGACATCGGTTATCTTGATGAAGACGGATTTTTGTATGTGGTTGACAGGAGGTCAGATTTAATTATTTCAGGGGGAGAAAATATCTACCCTGCTGAAATTGAATCTGTCTTGCTCGCCCATTCAGCTGTAGCTGAAGCAGGTGTTACAGGGATAGAAGATACGAAATGGGGACAGGTACCCGTTGCATTTACTGTTTTAAGACATGGTAAAAAAGTTGAGGAAGATGAGCTTCGAGAGTTTTGTTTACAACGCCTTGCGAAATACAAGGTACCAAAAGCTTTCTATTTTACCGAAAGTTTGCCTCGAAATGCTGCAAAGAAATTATTGAGAAGGAATCTTCGAGAATGGCTAAAAGAAGGAAGATATAAATGATGAAGATTGCATCAGTTGAACTTTTTGTCATTCAGATGCCCTTAAAGTCTCCTTTTTTAACTCATTTAAGTGCGGTTAATAATCGGGAAAGTATTATAGTGAAGGTGACAAATAAAGATGGCGTAACAGGGTTTGGGGAAGGCGTTGCTTTTTCTTCTCCTTGGTACACAGAAGAAACGGTTTCAACTAGCTTACATATGTTAACGGAGTTCTTAATTCCAATTTTACAAAAAAATCCGATTGCCCATCCGGAGGACCTTCACTCGCTTTTTAGCTCCATTAGAAGAAATCATATGGCAAAGGCTTCCATAGAAACGGCTGTATGGGATTTATATGCGAAAATCCATTCACAGTCCTTATCTAAATTACTGGGAGGAACTCGGTCGGAAATTGCCTCTGGTGTGGTCGTTGCAACAGACTCAGCATCAAAGGCGTTGCATCAAATAGAGCAATATCTAGATGAAGGTTATCAACGCATCAAAGTGAAAATCAGTCCGAATCAGGATTACTCCTTTCTATCAGAAATTCGGCACTATTATCCTGAGATTCCAATCATGGCGGATGCAAATTCTGCCTATACAATAAACGATATAGCTCGTTTAAAAGCTTTAGATGATTTTAACTTATTGATGATTGAGCAGCCGCTGGCACACGATGATATTCTTGAACATTCCCTAC
Source organism: Neobacillus sp. Soil_C_43 (assembly GCF_057656715.1). Lineage (NCBI taxonomy): Bacteria > Bacillati > Bacillota > Bacilli > Caryophanales > Bacillaceae > Neobacillus > Neobacillus sp. Soil_C_43. The sequence continues at coordinate 7,500 of NZ_JBDGJV010000033.1, read as the reverse complement.
TTCAAAAGGAAATAAAAACCCCAATATGCTTAGATGAGAGCATTGTTAGTTTTGATGATGCAAGAAAGGCTATTGAATTCGAAAGCTGTAAAGTGATCAATATTAAAGTGGGGCGTGTTGGAGGTCTACATGAGGCCAAACGAATCCATGACTATTGCTTAGATAAGGATATTCCTGTTTGGTGTGGCGGCATGATTGAATTCGGGATATCACGTGCTCACAATATTGCCCTTGCTTCTCTACCGGGATTTACAATACCAGGCGATATCAGTGCCTCCAATCGTTTTTGGGATGAAGATATCATTACCCCTGAAGTAAAAGTAGAAAATGGATTTATACCAGTTTCAAGAGAGCCAGGGATTGGAGTCGAAATTAATGAAAAAAGACTACAACAAGTCCTTTTAACTAAACAGAGTTTTTCGTTTTAAAAAAGAAGAAGAACCAGTCTTGAACACAAAGACTGGTTCTTCTTCTTTTATGACAATCCGCTCGGCTCAAACGTTTGGCAATCCGTCTCTCTTTTGTTATCAGCCGTATCTCCAGTATGGCTAACAACATAAATTTGCTCAGCACTACATTTATTTCCCTTGGCCCAGTATGAACAATTATTTACCTCACATAACACATCTTTAGCCATTGTTGTATCACTCCTTATTGGATATTAAGATACAGGAATAGCATTTGATGATTTTATGGAAAACATGCCTGCCAGAATAGGGATATTACTTTTTAGGAATGCTTGTTTTGCTTTGTCTTAAATAGCGTTTATCATTCATAAATAAGCTCCAAAAGTAAATAAATCCAGGAAACAAAATGGCAAAACCAACAATATAAGTAATAAAAATAGCTCGAAAAGAATTAGGGTCAGTAAAAGCAGAATGGATCGTCACTTCAGGATAGACGATATAAGGCAAATGCGCCTTCCCATACACATAACTGGCTACTAAATATTGTGCGGTTATAGCAATAACAGATAGTCGAGGCCAGCCGGGTGTCTTTGTCTTTTGAGATGGCAACAATAAGCCAAGCCCACCGACTAAAAAGCAACCAAGTGATAGGTAAAGTAGTGGAAGGTCTTTCATCATTTTTCCATAAATCCAAGCTGCCTCATTTTTTAATGTAAACATAATAAGAAATGCCATTATTAAAGAAATGGGCCCAATAAACAATGCATCTCTCCGATAGACACGGTAAGCCTCGAATTCCTCTGAGGCTTTGGAATAGTCCGCTAATAGAAGAGAGGAAAGGAAAAGAGTACTTGTTAGGGCAAATCCGAAAAAGGCATATTCATTGGGGCTCGTAAACAATCCAGCTAAATCTAAGGTTTGCCGGTTCCCTGAGAAATCCACATAGTTCCCATGGGTAATGGGGAGTACACTAATTAATAATCCTGGAATGAGTATACCTGATATGCCAGAAATGTATGTAAGTGGTTTTTTGTATTCCTCAGCTATATTAGAAAAGACTAAAAACGCGCTGCGGATTGACAGCAGCAATAAGATTAGGCTCCCTGGGACTAATAAAATTGTACCCAGCGTGTAGGCACCCCTCGGAAAAAGACTGTAGACGGCAACAACAAGTGCCACAATAAACGTATTGGTTACCTCCCATGTCGGGGATAGGTAGCGGTTAGCAATGCTTGTAGCTGTTGCTTTTCTACGGTTAATGTAGAACATCGACCAAAATCCTGCGCCAAAATCCATTGTAGCCATAACAGCATAGATAAACACAAATCCCCATAATACTGTTATTGCAAGATAGACATCCAACATGATAGTTCCACCTTTTTATGAATTTGAACTAAACAGTGGTACTCCTTTTTGGTCCGCACGGTTTAGGTCATCAATAACGGTATTTTTCTTGAAATAATACCGAAGGACAAAAAGAACTGAAAAGGCTAAAATCGCATAGACAATCGCAAACAGGATGAATAATATCCCTAAATTGGTTGCCGTAGTAACGGAATCCTTTGTAGAAAGCACATGATAAATGGTCCATGGCTGCCTACCGGTGCAGGCAAAGACCCAACCGAATTCAATTCCTAAAACCGCCAATGGACCAGAAAGCACGTAGAGCCACATTAACCATTTCGGAAAGTGGTCTTTTTTCAAAACTCGTTTCCATGCAAGTCCAAGAAAGGAAATCAGTATGAGTAGGGAACCGATACCAACCATTCCATTAAACAGGGTATGAACAAACAGTGGCGGCCAGTGTTCTTTAGGGAAATCGTGTAACCCTTTAACAACGGTATCAAAACTATTTCCAGCTAAAAAACTTAATGCCCATGGTATTTCAATCGCCCATTTTATGGTCTCTGTTTCCCGGTCCGTAAATCCACCAATCGCGAGTGGTGCGTGGGACTGCGTTTCAAATAACCCTTCAGCAGCTGCCAGCTTCTCTGGTTGGTATTCATGAAGTAGTTGGGCAGATTCATGCCCATTAAGAGCAGTTAATAAAGAAAAAAGACCGCCTACAATAAGACTCAGCAACAAGGCTTTTTGATGGAATTGATAAATTCTTGAAGGACGATCTGCTTTTAGCATTTTATAGGCTGAGACTGTTGCTACAATAAAGGCCCCTGTTGTATAAGCAGATAGTGCTACATGACCAGCGGTTACGAAAAAGCTTGGATTAAAGAAAGCTGCCCATGGGTCTACATCTACAATCTTTCCATTGACGATACTAAAACCAGCTGGTGTCCCTTCGAAGGCATGGACATTGGTAATCAATACAGCTGACCCCATTGCTCCAATGGCAACGAGGAGTAAACTCGTAATTCTCATCCATGGTGCAATGCGTTCTGCGGCATAGACATAGATGGACATAAATAAGGCCTCTATGAAGAAAGCATAAATCTCAATTTGAAAAGGTAATGCCATTACCTTTCCAATCACTTCCATGAACCCGGGCCATAGCAAGGACAACTGTACCCCGGCGATGGTACCGGTAGGAATGCCTACACCGAGAAGAACGGCAAATGCTTTTGTCCATCTTTTAGCCATGACCACATACTCAATATCCTTCGTCTTTTGATAAATGAGCTCAGCAGTCAATATCATAAAGGGTAATCCAACCCCAATAGTAGCAAAGATAATATGGAAGCCCATGGTTGTTCCGAATAGACTCCTTGCAATTAATAAATCTTCCATGTGAATCTCCCTCTCTAGTTAAACACGTATAAATGTATTGTTTACATGTTAAGGAGGATTATGTAATTTTTTCTATTCATATAAAAAAACCTCCCGATGACTCGGGAGGAAGGTAATTAATTATTTAATGCAGTTTTTAATGATTCAAGATTTTTAGCCATTAATGTAAAGTATGTTTCCTTGTTTTTAATGTCATTTTTTGATAATATGCCAAGGTTGTGAATAGGTAAAGCTCTTGCTCCAATTTCCTTTTGAACAACTCTTCCTAGCTTAGATTGGACGTTTTGTTCGAAAAGAATATAGTGTAAGCCGTCATGATCAGCAATTGAGATTATTTTTTCAAGTTCTTTTTGTGTAGGTTCATTCGTTGTTGAAAGCCCGGAAATACTAATTTGTTCAATGCCATACCGTTTTTCCCAGTAACCAAATGCAGCATGGGTAACGATTATTTTTTTATGCTTTGCAGTTGAAATCGTCTGCTGATATTGAGTATTGAGTTCATCTAGTTCCGTTGCCAGCTTCTGATAATTGGCTTCAAAAAGGTCTTTATTTTTCGGCATTTTTTTAGTTAATCGATCACGAATCACGGCTGCCATTTCCTTTGAATAAATAGGATCGAGCCATACATGTGGGTTTACATCACCCATGTGCTCATGGTCATCTTCCTCTTCTTCATGAAGAGTGCTATCTTCCTTTGGCAGTTGAAGTTGATCGGCAACTGACACCAGCTTTACATTTTCATTTTTTAATGTACTTTTTGCCTTTTCTACAAAGCCTTCGAGCCCAAGCCCAATATAGAAAAATAAGTCTGAATCGGCCAAATTCATCATATCCTTTTGAGATGGCTCAAAAGTATGTTCATCGGCGCCAGGTGGATAAATGGTCTTTACATCGACTGAGTTACCACCAATCCGTTCTGTAAAATATTGCAAGGGGAACACCGTTGTATAAATAGTTAATTTGTCTTTTTTTTGTTGTGACTGTTGGGTACCGTCTGAACATGCTGATAAAATAAGTGCTAATGGCAATAACAAAGAAAGTAATAGAATAATTTTTTTCATAAGAACTCCTCATCACTATATTTAAATCGGATTTATTACGATTTATTTGTCAAAAAAATTTTAGAATAGAAATAAGAAATAAAAGTGTATAATACGGAACGATTCCGATTTCCTCTAGTATCTTACAAAAAAAAAGCCAAAAATGCAAGTATAATATTTGTTTTAAACAAGGCATATTATGTATGCTTATATAGAAGGGTGGGATTAAGAAATGGAAAAATCAACATTGTTAAATGAAATCTTAGAGTTCAATCACCAATTTGTGGAAAAACATGAATATGAGAAATATGAAACAACCAAATTTCCAAATAAAAAAATGGTGATCCTCACTTGTATGGATACTCGTTTATTAGAGTTATTGCCGAAGGCTTTAAATTTGGGTAATGGGGATGCAAAAATTATTAAGGACGCAGGTGCCATTGTCTCACATCCCTTTGGAAGTGTTATGAGAAGTATTCTGATTGCACTTTATCAGTTGAAGGCACAAGAGGTTCTTATCATCGCTCACCATGATTGTGGAATGAGCGGCCTAAAGGCAGAGCCTGTAATTGATAGTATGAAAGAGCGGGGAATTTCAGAAGAAACATTTAATACTCTTACATACTCTGGGATCAATATTGAACAGTGGCTGCATGGTTTTGATAATGTGACTGAGAGCGTAGTACACAGTGTAGGAATTGTTAAAAACCATCCTTTAATGCCGAAGGATGTGCCAGTTCATGGTTTAATCATTGACCCTAAAACTGGAAGGCTAGATTTAGTTGTCGATGGTTATAAAAATTAATGCTTCTCTTTATCAGGAACAGGATCTAAGCCTCCTGGATGAAAGGGATGACATTTTAAAATTCGTTTTAGGGTAAGCCAGCCTCCTTTGAAGGCACCAAACCGTTGTATAGCCTCTAAACCGTAATGGGAACATGTTGGATAGAAGCGGCATGTTGGTGGTTTGATGGGTGAAATAACAATTTGGTAAAAACGAATAATTGAAATAAAAAATTTTTTCAACACGGGTTTCACTCCTAATAACGATTAATGTAAACATACCATATTTTACAATGGACGTCTAAATGCTTAACTGTACTAAGTAGATGAAAAAACTTGGTTTTTGCGGTATAGTAGTAGGTAGATTATAAAAGGAGTGATTCTTAATGCCTTCAGTTGAAAGCTTTGATTTAGATCATAATGCTGTTAAAGCCCCTTATGTAAGACACTGTGGTGTTCATAAGGTAGGTAGTGACGGGATTGTTAATAAATATGATATTCGTTTTTGCCAGCCAAACAAGCAAGCTATGAAACCAGATGCGATTCATACATTGGAGCACTTGCTTGCGTTTAATATTCGTAAGCATTCAGAGAAGTATGATCACTTTGATATTATTGATATCTCACCAATGGGCTGCCAAACAGGTTATTATCTAGTGGTAAGCGGTGAACCAACGGTAGAGGAGATTATCGATCTTCTTGAGGATACTATGAAGGATGCAGTTGAAATCATTGATATCCCTGCTGCAAATGAAAGACAATGCGGTCAAGCAAAACTGCATGATTTAGAAGGAGCCAAACGCCTAATGCGTTTCTGGCTTGAGCAAAGTAAAGAGGATTTAAAACAAGTATTTGCATAAATAAAAGGCTGTGTTAAGAATATTGTTGATTTTATAACCTGTTGATTGGAGCGGAAGGCGCGAAGACTCCTGTGGGAGTACGGTTCAGGGGAGACCCCGCAGGCGCAAGCGCCGAGGAGGCTCGCCGAAACGCCCACGAACCGCTCGCGCCTGGAGTGGAAATCAACAGACTAGTTTAATAGAGCCAAATAAAATGAAAAGAGGTTGACTCGGGTCAACCTCTTTATTTCGGCTTATTTTCCTGATTACTCTCTTGTTTATTCATGTGGTCAATATGAGCATTTTCTTCTAAAGAATCGATTGTATGTTTATAGGAATAGGCCTTGGAAGTAGTTACTACAGCTAATAGTAAAACAACAATGACAATGACAATACAAACGACAAATACCGTATACAAAGCTATGGCCTCCTTAACTTCCTGATCTCCTCCCATTGTATCATGAATAGACCTTTATTGATTAAAAAACAATTAAAAAGGAAGCTGATTGGACAGCCTCCTTAAATATAAAATTAATCATAAAGCATAAAAATCGACTTTGAGAATTGTCCAGCTCCAGCGCCTAGCCCCTCGGGTCAAATAACCTTCTGCAATAAAAGTCAAAGAGCGACTTTTCTTGCAGAAGAACATTTGCCTGTCGGGGCTGACCAAGGCGCTTCCGCTTTTCTTTTCCAGTGGTATGTACAATCAATGAATATTTCTAGGATAATAAGTATTTGTGCGAAGTTGCCCATATTCTTCCTGTGCAAATTTCCCTTTAAGACTTTCTATTAAGTAAAGCCCCATTAAATCATATAGTTCTTGTTTATCCATTTCTTGAATTAAAGCTAAAAGATCTTCATGTGTCATTTCTTCTAAAAAGGCAAATGTAAGCATATCAATATCCTCTTCGTCACCAGTTAGCTTATTTCGATACATTTCATATAACTCATCGACCAATTTCAATTGCCACACCTCCTTAGAATAATCATTTGCATTCATAACTTATTGAATTCCCATATTAAGATAAAATAAACCCTTGGAAAAAATTGACTGAAAAATCTGTTTTCTTGATTGTATGCTCATTATAGCGTATTCATTTCTAAAAAAAAGTCGAAATTTGAAAGAGAATAAATTTTTCTCATTTGTGGACTACTATAGGTAAAAGGGGATGAAATTGATGAATGAGCAAAAGAAAACGTATTATATAGATGTTGGGACGGGTGAAATTTCACAAAGCGCCACTAGCTCGACATGGAGTTATAAAATTCAAGCTGACGATGAAGAAATAACCCAGCTGCGCGAACTGTTTGATGAAAATTACTCCACTGAGTGGCAGAACTTTTTTAGAGCCCATGTTCCTTATGTTCAGTATCATTATGACAGAGAAAACGATGCTTATGATCAAACTATTCAGAGAGTATATGGAATGCTCCACAAATTAGGCGATGACGAGGCAAAAAATCATATTGAAAGTATGAATATCTTACCTAAACAAGAATAATGGCAAGTAACAGGCTGACTCCTTAGTTTTTGAGTCAGTCTCTTTTTTCGCTTATAATAAAAGTATAATTAAAAAATGGCTGTGTTAAAGAACAGTGTTGATTTATATAACCTGTTGATTGGAGCGGAAGGCTCGAAGACTCCTGTGGGAGTACGGTTCAGGGGAGACCCCGCAGGCGCAAGCGCCG
>NZ_JBDGJV010000032.1:0-26266 GCF_057656715.1 Neobacillus sp. Soil_C_43 | reverse complement strand
ACGTTGGCTTAGTTTCATAAGAAACTAATAATTTTTGTTTGTTGACGTTTTTGTTTGTTTAGTTTTCAAAGAACAATCTCCGTTACTTCTTTTTCAGAAGCAACTTTATTACTATACCATGTCGCTATTTCATTGTCAACCATTTGTTTGATGTTTTTATCATCAACATGTTGTTAACTCGTCATCAACGACTGCTTTAATATATTACCACCGTGTGCCTAACCCGTCAACAACTAATTCGTATTTTTTGCTCATTACGTAAACTTTATTGCAATCTATATAATTCATATCCACTTTAAATGGAGATTTCATAAGGTTGAGGAATTTTAGGAATTACGACTGAGGTGCAACAACCTTTGCGAAAACAGCCTATTTTTTTATTTCTTCTATAATATATACACTAAAAAGCCAGGCGGTTAGCCTGGCACAAGTATCTTCCTTCCAAATTATGTGTAGATACACCTCTTGAAGTACCTTTTTTATATATTTTTCTTTCTTACTCGTCACTTTCGATGATTTACTCGTCAAATTATATGATTTACTCGTCTACTTTCTATTTTACTCGTCAACCTTCACACCTTACTCGTCAATACCCTCATTTTACTCGCCAATTCCAAAACTACACCCCTTTATCAAGGACTTTGACAAAAAAAAGAAAGCCGGCTCACGGCCGGCTTCCCATTACTTTGTGATCTTAATAATACCTTCTTGTTTTACATCAACAAGACCTTGTTTTTCGATTACAATCTTTTCGCCTTCAGCAAGGTTTGTGAAGACAATTGGAGTAATCGTGGATGTTGCATGTTCTTTAATATAATCTAGATCCACTTTTAATAGCGGCTGACCCTTTACAACACGGTCATTCTCAGAAACCAATGTTTCAAAACCTTGGCCCTTTAAGTTAACGGTATCAATACCCACGTGGATAAGGATTTCGCGTCCGCCGTCAGATAAGATTCCAATTGCATGCTTTGTAGGGAATAGATTGACAATCTTACCATCAACAGGTGATACCACTAATCCTTCTGAAGGAACAATTGCAAAACCGTCACCCATCATTTTTCCTGCAAATACTTGGTCAGGAACTTCAGTAATTTCTTTAATTTCCCCTTTAATAGGAGCCACGAACACTTCGCTAGCTTTAACTTGAGTTGGAGCTGCAACTGGAGCCTTTTCTTGCTTATCTACATTTACTGTAGTTGCGCTTGGTCTTTTTCCAGCCATAATATCTTTCATTTGACCTTTAATGGTTTCAGAACGCGGTCCGAAGATCGCTTGAATATTGTTACCTACTTCAAGTACTCCTGCCGCACCTAATTTTTTCAATTGGTTTTTATCTACATCCTTAATATCATTAACAGAAACACGAAGACGTGTAATACATGCATCTAGGTGAGAAATGTTTTCCTTACCACCCATTGCCGCTAAAATGTTTGCAGCCAAGTCACCTGATCCAGCTTTGCCTGTCTGAACCTGGTCGTCTTCTTCTTCTAATTCACGTCCAGGAGTTTTTAAATTAAACTTACGAATCGCAAAACGGAAACCGAAGTAGTAAATCACAGCAAACACTAAACCAACTGGGATAACAATCCAAGCGTGTGTTTGTGGGTTGATTAATCCGAATAGGATGTAGTCAATTAAACCACCGGAGAATGTCATACCGATTTTTACATCTAATAAATGCATTACCATAAATGATAACCCAGCGAAGATCGCGTGGATACCGAAAAGAAGTGGTGCTACGAATAAGAATGAAAATTCAATTGGTTCTGTAATACCAGTTAAGAAAGAGGTTAGGGCAGCAGATGCCATTAATCCCCCTACGAACACTTTCTTCTCAGGTCTTGCTTCATGATAAATCGCTAATGCGGCAGCAGGTAAACCAAACATCATGAATGGGAATTTACCTGTCATGAATGTACCAGCAGTTAGATTTTTCACATGGTCAGAAATCTGCGCCATGAATATACGCTGGTCACCGTGAACCACTTGACCCGCTTTTGTTGTATAGTTGCCAAATTCAAACCAGAATGGAGAATAGAAAATATGGTGTAAACCAAATGGAATTAACGAACGTTCAATTACTCCAAAAACAAATGCAGAAAGAGTTAGGTTTGCATTAACCATGTTATTTGAAAAAGCATTCAATCCAGATTGGATTGGCGGCCAAATAACGAGCATTAGTAATCCCAATAGGATCGCTGTTCCTGCCGTAACGATTGGAACAAAACGTTTACCAGCAAAGAATCCTAAATAAGATGGTAATTCAATTTCAAAGAACTTATTATACAAAGTCGCGGCAATAATACCAACGATAATCCCTCCAAACACTCCCGTTTGAAGAGTTGGAATTCCTAGGACACTCACGTAGTTTGTCCCATTGATTTCTTTAGGGTCAATTCCTAAAACAGTACCCATTGTTACATTCATAATTAAATAACCGATGATTGCTGCTAGTCCGGCCGTACCTTCTCCACCAGCTAAACCTATAGCAACACCTACCGCGAAAAGGAGCGGAAGATTACCAAAGACAATATCTCCAGCATTTTTCATAACTGATGCCACCATCGCTACAGCACTGTTATCTAAGAATGGCGCTAAATCTAATAGGGCTGGATTTACAAGGGCAGCACCTAAAGCAAGTAAAATCCCAGCAGCCGGTAAAAGTGCAACCGGCAACATTAAAGCTTTACCAACTTTTTGCAATACACCGAAAGCATTTTTAAACATAAATGTTACCTCCTAAATATTTTTCTAGGCTCATAAAGCGGTTACATTATTGGTAAAAATACCAACAAAAAAGGCATGAGTAAAAGTTCAATTGAATACAGGCTATGGGTATAGATTACCCCTAAACCTTCAATTCAATTATACTTTTCACTCATGCCTGATCGAATCAGTAACACGTAAAAAATAATAGCTATTTAAATTTATGTTGAAGTCGCTGCAGATGCATCGTTAGATACACTGCTTCTGCATCAAAAACCTTCATTTTTAATGTTTGCTGCATCACTTTAATGAGCTTCCATGAGAGATTATAACACACAGGATATTCTTCTTTCAAGAGGGAAGCTATTTTTTCTGGTTCCTCTACTTTTTCTCCTTTGACTACTCTCTCAATAGCAAACCGCAAGTGACGAACAAGCCTCATATAATCAATGCTTTCTTTATCAATCTCTATTTCAAACTGCTCTTCGACCATTTCGACCAGCCGGCTGACAAGCTGTGAATATTGATTCACGTCGGAGAGGTTTCTGTTGGTCACAGCACTATGAATATGGAGGGCGATAAATCCGACTTCCCCAATTGGTAGGTCAATCCCGGTCTTTTCTTTAATCAACGCTACTACTTCTTTTGCTATTTCAAACTCATGGCGATAAAGAGCCTTTGTTTCCACTAAGAACGGGTTTTTCATTTCCATTCCTTGAGAAGCCCTTGTTAAGGCAAACATAAGATGATCCGTTAATGCCACATGAATATGTTCATTTAGCGTCGAATGGTTCCTTTGCTTGATTAAATCCATGGCGGAAATAATCACTTCTAAAAACTCATTATCGATAAACGGAAGCAGTTTAATGTAATTTTCCTGTTCTTTTTCATTTTCAAGGACAAAAAGCTTTTCGACTACATCTGTATCGATATAATCACCGCGCTTTCGGTTAAAGCCAATGCCTTTTCCAATTACAACTACTTCTTCATAGGAAGGGTGCTCAGCAATAATGACATTGTTATTTAACACTTTATCAATTAATAAACTTGCCAAACCCTTCCCTCCCCTCATACCATGTTTATCTTAGTATTATCATGTTATAAGAGGTGAATCAGGAAGTCAACGACAAAGTTCGACAACCATGTGACAAATAACTGGTAACTTTTTAATCAAAAAAAGAGCTGCAGCGTGGCAGCTCTTTAATGGTTTATTTTAAGAATATAAAATACAGAACAAAGATGACAAAGAAGAAGTACATGATCGGATTGATTTCTTTTACTCTTCCTTTAACAATCATGGTAATTGGATAAAAGATAAAGCCTACCGCAATACCCGTTGCAATACTGTAGGATAACGGCATCGCGATCATCGTTAAGAACGCTGGTACGGCAATTTCAAAACGTTGCCAGTCAATTTTTCCTAAAGATGAAACCATCAATACCCCAACAATGATAAGAGCTGGTGCAGTTACAGGTGCAGTTACTACAGATAATAACGGAAAGAAAAATAGCGATAAGATGAACATACCTGCTGTGACTAAGGAAGCAAACCCTGTTCTAGCTCCAGATGCAACCCCAGCTGATGATTCGATATATGAAGTCGTTGTTGATGTACCAAGAACAGCACCTACACTCGTTGCAATTGAATCGGAAATCAACGCACGGCCTGCACGAGGCAGCTTATTGTCTTTCATAATTCCCGCTTGGTTAGCAACAGCTACCAAGGTTCCTGCGTTATCAAAGAAATCTACAAACAAGAAAGTTAAGATAATTCCAAGCATCGATGTGGTGTAAAAAGAACTGTCTCCGAATGAAGAGAAGGCAGCACCAAATGTCGGCGCTAAGCTTGGCACCGTATCAACTACTTGATGTGGTACCTTGATTAAATCAAAAATCATTCCAACTATAACGGTGATCACCATTCCAAAGAATACGGCGCCATTAATTCCTCTAGTCATCATAATAACTGTAATTAGAATTCCAAAGATTGAAAGTAGTGTATTACCAGCTGTTAAATCGCCGAGTCCTACTAGTGTCGCATCGTTATTTACAATAATTCCTGCATTTTGTAAGCCGATAAATGTGATGAACAAACCAATCCCCGCACCAACAGCGTGCTTTAAGTCAATCGGAATCGCATTAATAATTTTTTCACGAAGTCCAGTCAGTGTTAATAAGAAGAAAAACACCCCAGAAATTAGGACGGCTCCAAGTGCATGCTGCCATGGAATCCCACTTCCTAATACAACTGTGTAAGCAAAGAAGGCATTTAATCCCATACCAGGTGCCAAAGCCAATGGATACTTACCAAGGAGCCCCATGATAATGGATCCTAATGCAGATGCTAAGGCTGTTGCCACAAATACTGCACCATAATCCATTCTTAGTGCATCTGGAAAATCTTTTATCGAAGCAAGTGATAAGGTTAACGGGTTAACAACTAAAATATAGGCCATCGCCAAGAAAGTGGTTAATCCCCCGATGAATTCGCGGCGGTAATTTGTACCGTATTTTTCAAACTCAAAATATTTGTGCATATTTCTTTCCCCCTAAAAATCTCTGTTTTTTACAACAAAAAACGCTCTGGCATATTCTACCGGAGCGTTGACGTGGGCAAAGATAATTAACAGAGGAAAGTGAAACCCCTCTCTATTAATCACTGCCTCGTAGTCAAGCCATTTACGGTGGCTCGGTAGAAACTTTTGGGCCATATTCCCAATATTATACGACGTGATTCGACAATCTATTCATTTCTCTATTATCATAACAGCATAAATAGTCCTCGTCAATATAAAATACGAACGATTTTTATAAAAATATAAAAATCGTTCGTATATAAGTAAAACTATAAAATCACTCGACTATTATTCCCACTCAATGGTTGCTGGTGGCTTACTAGTGATATCGTAAACCACTCGGTTAACATGTGCCACTTCATTGACAATTCTGGTAGAGATCACTTCAAGAACGTCCCAAGGAATTCTGGCCCAATCGGAGGTCATTCCATCAATGGAAGTAACAGCACGGATACCAATCGTGTAATCGTATGTTCTGGCATCCCCCATGACCCCAACACTGCGGATGTCTGGAAGTACAGTGAAATACTGCCAGATTTCACGATCAAGTCCAGCTTTCTTAATTTCTTCACGTAAAATCCAATCGGATTCACGAACAATTTCCAGCTTATCTTCAGAAATGGCCCCTAACACCCTAATTCCAAGACCTGGACCAGGGAATGGCTGTCTCCAAACGATATCATCTGGTATACCCAGTTCCGTTCCAAGGGCGCGAACCTCATCCTTAAACAAAGTGCTCAGTGGTTCAATCAATGTAAATTGCATGTCTTCCGGCAGGCCACCCACATTGTGGTGAGACTTGATCGTTTGAGCGGTAGCCGTACCACTTTCGATGATATCTGTGTAAAGAGTTCCTTGCGCTAAAAAGTCAATTCCTTCAAGCTTTGTCGCCTCATCATCGAATACATAAATAAACTCATTGCCGATGATTTTCCGCTTCTTCTCTGGGTCAGAAACGCCCTCAAGCTTTGATAGGAATCTTTCTTTGGCATCGACTTTGATAACATTCATATTGAAGCCTTCTGAAAAAGTCTTCATTACGCTTTCTGCTTCATTTTTACGAAGCAAACCATGATCAACGAAGATACACGTTAACTGGTCCCCAATTGCTTTGTGAATTAAAACGGCAACAACGGATGAGTCTACTCCTCCACTTAACGCACAAAGGACTTTTTTGTCGCCAACCCTCTCTCGGATCTTTGCCATTTCCATTTCAATGAAATTCTCCATCGACCAATCGCCACTACAGTCACAAACGTTAAAGACAAAGTTCTTAAGAAGGTCATTTCCATGAACTGAATGCTGTACCTCTGGATGGAACTGAACCGCATAAAGCTTTCTAGCTTCATCACTCATGGCTGCAATCGGACAGGACGGGTTTGTACCGTCAACAGTAAAGCCAGCTGGCGCTTCAACCACAAGGTCACCGTGGCTCATCCAAACCACCTGCTCATCAGGTAGATCTGCAAACAATGCGGATTGATTTTGAACCGTTAAAGTCGCTTTTCCGTACTCACTATTTTTGGCTTTTTCAACCTTACCCTTAAAATGAACCGTCATTAGCTGCATTCCGTAGCAAATCCCAAGAATCGGCAGACCCATTTCAAAGATAGACTCATCACAACGGAAAGAATTTTCATCATACACACTGTTTGGTCCGCCAGAAAAAATAATGCCCTTCGGGTTTAAACGGCGGATTTCTTCAGCCGTAATGGTATGTGGGTGAAGCTCACTATATACTCCAAATTCACGAATTCGGCGTGTAATCAACTGATTGTATTGACTTCCGAAATCTAAAACAATAACCAAATCATTTTTCCCTGCCAAAACAGCCACCTCAATCTTCTCAAGTTTTTATTAGCTTTTACCATTTTGAAAAAAAATAAAAAAAACTAGAATCTGCCCCCTAAAAATTGTAGGAAGGCAGAATTCTAGTTCTCTAGTAAAAAGACCCATAGAAAAAAATCCTGCCTTCATAGTCAGGCCATTTACGGCGGCCCGGTAGATACTCTCGAACCCTATTTTCGAGGATATATGAAGGAAACGTACCTATTAGACTAGCTAATGCATTTGCGGATGCTGTTGCTAGACATTGAATTAAATCATATTGTAACAATAGGTCGTTTTTCAGGTCAAGCGATTGTCTTTTTAATTAAATTTTCCCATAATTTATACGATTCTTCCCATGTTCCCTTCGGAAGGTGCTGATGGTACATATATTGCTCATAATGAACCGTTAACCGCGTCATTTCCCTTGTTGAAAAAAACGTATCGATATAACGAGCATAGTTACGAAGGGTTTGATTTTCCTTTCGTTTTAATCCATAGCGATCCAGTTGAGCCAATAATATTAAATAGGCCTCCCCGATGCTCTCATCTTTCTTTTTAAACCTATACCTAAGCATGACAACATATGGAACCCATTTGCCTCGGATTCGGTATAGAACCCAGCCGATGAATGCGAGAATAACGAGAAGGAAAACGCCCATCTTCCAATTGCTTTTAAAAGCGGTAGCTATACTTTCCCACATTTTAGTAAAATCGAACGTACCTTCCGAATCCTTCTTTGTATTCGCCTCTTCCTTTTCTTCCTTTTGAGGTTTCTGTGCTAATGGAGGCGCAGCTCCTGAATTATTTGCAGAATTCCCTACAGCTTCGTAGTTGATTATGATTTCATTACTAAAGCCCTTGGTCGGTTCAAATGGAACCCAGCCTTGGTTTGGAAAATACACCTCTACCCAAGAATGGGCATTATTGTTGGTCACCCCGTATACCTGTTCACCTGAATCCTCATCACTATATTGGAGGAAATCACCGCCTGTATATCCCTTTACCCAGCGAGTTGGAATCCCCACAGCTCGAAGCATAATAGCCATGGAGGAGGAGAAATTGTCACAGTATCCCCTTTTAGTATCAAATAAGAACTGGTCCACATAATCATCGTTTTCACCAGGTATCGCGACATTTTTTTGGTCATAGGAATATTCCGTTTTTCCAAAGTAACTTTCCACAGCTTTTGCCTTTTCAAACCAATTTGATTTTTCCTTCGTGATTTCTTCAGCTAACTCTTTCACTCGCCCCGGCAAAGTCTCAGGCACCTGCGTATACTTTTTATAAAACTCCGGGTTCATGTCATTCGGATTGAAGCTTGTTGTTTTGATTAAATCAGTTGCTTTATATTTTGGTTTTTCAAATGCTAAGGTAAACACCTGTGGTGCAGCAGGCCGGTTGTCATTTTTGAAAA
Source organism: Neobacillus sp. Soil_C_43 (assembly GCF_057656715.1). NCBI lineage: Bacteria > Bacillati > Bacillota > Bacilli > Caryophanales > Bacillaceae > Neobacillus > Neobacillus sp. Soil_C_43. The sequence continues at coordinate 17,737 of NZ_JBDGJV010000032.1, read as the reverse complement.
AACTAATCCGCTCATTGGTGGTATCAATGAAAAATTTATTCCCCTCCGGATCTTGCGGGAGCATTTTCACTATTTTTTTAATACCTGCAGGATACATAATATAGTTGTACTTATAATTGACATGTGCCCTGACAATAACAGATTCTTTAATTGTCTCCACCGTATCTGGATAAGAAAAAACAGGTACTAGGTCTTCTTGACGAAATGCGATGGGTGTTGATCCAGATGCAAGCCAGCCCTTTCCTGTATAAGTGTCCTTTGTCTCCATCTTCCAATACGTTTTACCGTTTGCTTGATATTGAAAAGCCGGGCTGCTGTCGCCAATAAATGGTCCACCTAATACCGAATCATCCGTGCCATAGCCAATACGGTGGACCCCACCAGCACTTTCTTTCTTATCCTTATCATTATTAGCAGTCAGATACGGAACAGGGTCTGGCCAAATAGGAGCAGCCTTAGGAGCCGCAATCCCTACGAGCACACTAACAGCAATCATTATTGCCAGCGGTGCCATCCATTTACGAACAAAGGAGGGATGATAAGAGACATTTTCCCTATGGATAATTCGTGAAAAGGTTAGCATCCCCATCACAGCAAATCCTGCCACGACAGTACGAACAATGGCTATTTTGGCACTATAGGGTGTAAAAGTGTCCAGTACGGTGATATACACTAAAGTCATAAAGAAAAAGATAAATATTCTCTGCCTGTTTAACAGCCAATAATGAATTAAGTAAACCATTAGCCATAACAAAACAAAAAACAACAATGAACGAAATTCATTCGTGATATCATTCCATTGGCGGGTAAAAAGCAGACCGATATTATAAAAAATATCGCCGAAAAAGCTCTTCACCCAACTTGCATGGAAGAATCCTTCTTCATAATGTAATTGGTTAATTGAAAATAAAATATAAACAATTTTAATCAGAAACTGCCAGATCCACTTCAGATTCAAATAGGAAATAACAAAAGAAATCAATAGAAAAACAATAAACATTTCGATATTTTCCGTGTTGGTTATTTTTTCTATTGGCCTAAGCCATTCCCACAAAAGTATAAACCCTAACATGTTTAATAAAAACGAAGGAATATCCCTTTTCATTATCGCGTAACCTCCGAAAAAACAGCGGCAAAATTACCTTCATGAACGAGTACAATGCGAATACCTCGTGCATTCGCGACGGCAATAAGCGAGCGTTCCTCTTCTGATGGTGACTCCTTTAGACCCTTAATGAGAAAAAGCGTAATCGAGCCCTTTCTTTGTCCAAGAAAACTTGCCTTTTCAACGAGTGGTTTGGTTAATTGCGCCGTAACAAGCATAAACGAAACAGTCTGTTGAATAAAAAACGCTTCTTTCTCTAACACTTTTTCAAAGGAACGTAAGCTTTTTGCTTCTATTTTTGCTAAATGATAAAAAAGCTGTTGCAGATGCTGCTCTCCCCCTCGTATAGGAAAAGAAGCCCGCTCCTTACTAAAGGTTAACAGCCCCGTCTGTGCTCCTTTTTTTAGAACGGCACGTAGAAGAGAGGCTGTAAAGGAAACAACAGGTTCAAAGCGTTGATCTGGCACACAATCCATGATAACGAATACGTCATGTGACTGCCGCTGTTCGAACTCCTTCGTCATAATCACATTTCGTTTCGCGGAGGCTTTCCAGTTAATCCAGGAGAAACGGTCTCCCGGCTGATAGTCCCTTACCCCCACCGCCATTGAAGTATCGCGCTGGACCCGCTCGCGTGAAGCGGTCAACCCTTGATCATATTGGTTTTCAAAAGGGCGGTATAATAGTTCTGTGTAAGCAGGATAGACGACGATTTTCCCTTCCGATGCAAACGTCTTTTCCTTTTCAAATAATCCAAGCGGGTCACCAATTCTCAATGTAAAGGAATGAAAGAAATGCTCTCCCCTTGGGAGCTTATTAATCGTATATTGATAAGAAAATTCCTTTTTTAATCCTGGAAAAACAAGTGCCTTTGGAGAACTAGTCTTTTCTGCATATTTTAATGCATCATCTAAATGGTCTTCGACAAGCAAATAAAAAAGCGGAAACGAATTTCTCCTTTTGATCGTGACGGTTACCTTCAAGGGTTCCCCTGCATTATAATCTGACTTTGGTAAAACCCGTGTGACCTCAAGCTCATTTAAGGAATAAAAAGAGATCACGACACAGTAAATAGAAAATGGCAGAAAGCTGTAAAATAAAAACCAGCTAACGAACCCTCCCTGAAACATGGCGTACGAGAAGGTGAGGCAAATCAAAAAAAGCAATAGGATAAATCTCCATATTTTTTTAAATGGATTCCACAACTTTTTCATCTTACTTCACAAGCCTTTGTACCGGTACAGGAACTCTTGCAACCACCCGGTTCACCACTTCTTCTGCAGAAATCCCTTCGAATTTGGCCTCTGACTTTAAGATAATCCGGTGGGATAAAACAAATGGGGCTAAATATTGAATATCATCTGGTAACACATAATCACGGCCAAACATAAACGCATAGGCTTGGGCAGCTTTCATCAGGGCAATCGATCCCCTTGGGCTTGCACCAAGGTACACACTTCCATGTCCCCTCGTCCGATTGACGATATCAACGATATAACGCTTGATGCTGTCATCAACAAACACATCTTTGATTTCTCTTTGTAAATTGAGCAGGCCTTCAAGGTCGACAGCAGGATAGAGATCCTCAATCGGCGGTACCTTTTGTGCTCGATTCAATACTTCCATTTCCTCGTGCAGCTCCGGATAACCCATCTTCATTTTTAACAGAAAGCGGTCCAGCTGCGCTTCCGGAAGGGGATACGTTCCTTCATATTCAATTGGATTTTGTGTCGCCATAACGAAGAATGGCTTTTTCAGTTTATGTGTCACTCCGTCAATGGTAACGCTGGCTTCTTCCATTCCCTCTAACAAGGCAGACTGAGTCTTCGGAGATGTCCGGTTGATTTCATCGGCAAGAATAATGTTACCCATTAAGGGACCAGGACGAAATTGGAATTCCATTTCTTTCGGGTTATAAATCGAAACGCCAGTTACATCCGATGGCAATAAGTCCGGGGTAAATTGAATTCGACGAAAGTTAGCATTTACCGATTTGGCAAGTGCTCGAACCATCATCGTCTTCCCTACACCTGGAACGTCTTCTAATAACACGTGCCCTTCTGCCAGTAAAGCAACGAGGCTGAGTTCTGCTACGTTCCTTTTTCCAATCATAACCTTTTCAATGTTTGCTAGTATTTTCTCTATAGTGGGATTCATTTGTTCTAATGACAAGTTGACTCCTCCTTATTTAATCGACCATTTATCATTATGTATTCTCTATTTTCTGGAAATCTCCTGTATGTAAAGTCACACAATATTCAAAAACCGCATAATTAGTAGACGGAAAAAGGCTGGAAAATGTTTCATCAGATGTTACCTTTAAATAAAAATAGTTCCATCCTCTTCGCATGAACTATTGCAAAAAGGAAGGAACTACTTCGTCCATAATTTCGCCTGCCATTTCTATTTCAAATATTCCTTTTACTTTTTTTGAGGATGCTTTTCTGTTGAGTGTAATCATTTTGCAGTCTTGAAAAATAAAAAACTCTTCCTTTTGGTAAATGGGATACGTTCGATATTCATGCAAATCATGATAGTACACTCTTAATTCCAAGCTCTCATCGAAGCCTTCCTCGATGCATATGTTGAGTGAACCACTAAAGGCAGAAGTGAGATTTGTTTTCCATAAAACAGTCTCTTTATAGCCCGGTAAAATAACAAAAGGTGCACATATGCAGTCCTTAATAATAATTGGATTAAGTTCACATTCCCCCACTGGAATGCAAGGTAGGAATTGGAGACCACAAATGCATTTCAAATCAAGAGTTATACACGTTTCGGTAGGAACAAGGATCAACTGGTTAGAGCAATGTTTACTTGGTTTTAATAGTGTTAAATTGATACAGCAGCCCTCTATAGAATGGATTAAAAAGAACTTTGTCATAAATGGTCTTCTTCTATACAAACCGCTACTATTTAAGATTTTACCCCCTTGTAGGTAAAATACTACTGGATAATGGCAGTACTCATCCATGATAACCTGTTTATGTTCTAACAATTGGATCATTTTAAAGCCCTTCCTATCTTCGTGGTCTGTACTTCATAACATCCTATGCATAAGACTAAGCGTTGGGACTGGGTGTCAACAAATATGGTTAAAAATCTATATGCAAAAAAAGAACAGGCATTAATCTATTTGTCATAGAGTTTCCAATCTTTGTCCACTCACATATGATGAGGAGAAATCTATTAACAAGAGGTGACTAAATGCCAACCATTAGTCTTTGTATGATTGTTAAAAATGAAGAAGAAGTTTTGGCTAACTGTCTCCAAAGTGTTCAAAAAATCTGTGATGAAATTATTATCGTAGATACGGGATCGACTGATCGCACAAAGGAGATTGCCAAACAGTTTACAAACAAGATATTGGACTTTGAATGGATTGATGATTTTTCAGCAGCAAGGAACTATGCCTTCAGCCATGCGACAATGGATTATATCCTATGGCTGGATGCCGACGATGTGTTGCTCCCAGATGATCAGGAGAAATTTCAGAAATTAAAAGCAGGGCTAGATTCAAGTGTCGATGCAGTATCAATGATTTATGTGATCGACAGGGATGAATATGGGAACCCCTCTTTTCATTACAGAAGAAATCGCTTGGTGAAAAGAAGTAAGGACTTTAAATGGATAGGACCGGTACATGAATATCTGGATGTCGGCGGCAAGATCATCTTAGCTGATATTGCTGTGGAGCATAAAAAATATATCAAAAAAGCCAGTACTCACATATCTGATAGGAATTTACGAATCTATGAAAGTAGAATAAAAAAAGGCGAAGATTTTTCCCCAAGGGACTTATTTTACTATGCCAATGAGTTACGTGATCATAAACAATATGAAAAAGCGATCATTTACTATAATGAGTTTCTTGGAGGTAAAAAGGGCTGGGTCGAGGATAACATACGAGCTTGCCTTTATTTGGCAGATATCCACGCACGTAGAGGGGAAAAAGAAGAGGAAATGGACGCCCTATTAAAAACATTAGCTTATGATGTCCCTCGGCCTGAAACTTGCTGCCGGTTAGGGGATCAGTTTAAAGCGAAAAAATACTATCAGACAGCCGTCTTCTGGTATGACATTGCTTATCAAAAGAAGAAAATCACTTCAGGCTTCCAAAACGAAGCCTATTCTACCTGGTATCCCCATCTAGCACTTTGTGTCTGCCACTGGGAATTGGGGAATGTAGAGAAATCCATTGAACATAATAAACTGGCAAAAAAATACCGTCCAACCGACAAGCAAGTTCTGTTCAATGAGAAATTTTTTAATGATCATATGAAAAATAAAGGCAAAAAATAAGAGGGAATATGACCAATTCCCTCTTTTGCTTCGTGTCTGATATCCCCCTATTTAATTCCGATGCCGAGGTACTTCATGCCAAATTTTTCAACATCCCTTCGGTTTAACACATTTCTTCCATCCAATACCATGCTGCAGTTTTTAAAGGCTGAAAAGTCCAGTTTCTGATATTCATCATGATAGGCCTGGAGTATGATGGCGTCTATTTGATCGGCCTGCTGATTAGAGAAAGGAATGACCCCATATTTACTTATTTCATTTGCATCAAACAATGGGTCATCAACAAACACTTTTGCTTCCTTCTTTCCTAATTCTTCTATCAGTAACAACGTAGAAGATTTTGTTGGTTCCTTTACATTTCCCCTAAACGATAATCCTAATATAAGGATTTTTTTATCTTTTAACGAACCAATGGTTTCTTCCGTTAACTCAACTGCATATTGCGCCATATTATCGTTAATTTTCCTGGATAACGTTGTCAGCCCCTCCTGCATGCCGTTATTGATAAAGAAATATGGATATACAGGAATACAATGCCCTCCCACACCAACTCCCGGCAGATGGATATTGGAATAAGGTTCACTGTTTGCTGCTTTAATCACTTCCATGATATTAATGTCAAGATTGTTTGCATAAACAGCAAGTTCATTAGCAAGTGCGATATTAACATCTCGATAGACACATTCAGCAACTTTAGTAAATTCAGCAGCCTCCAAACTGCTTACCTGTAAAATCTCACAGTTTAACCCCTTTTTATAAAAATCTGTCGCTAACTCTAGACTAGTTTTGTTATAGCCGCTTACCACTTTAGGATAGGAAGACAAATCTTTAATAATTCGGTTGGAATAGACTCTTTCAGGACTATAGGATAAGAAAAAATCCTCTCCCATCGTTAACCCCGAAATTTTTTCAATCGTTTTGCCAAAACGATTTCTCGTATCTCCTGCAGGCAACGTTGTTTCAAAGGTGACTAATGTCCCCTTCTTTATTCCCTTTGCTATTTCCTCGACCGCAGAATCAATATATTGATAGTAAATTTGTCCATTTTCCCTCGTTAAAACTGGTACGATGACCACTACGACCTCAGATTTATTCACTGCTTCTGCTGTATTCACAGTAGCTTCTAAAGTTTTAGCTTGATGGGCTTTGGCAACGAGCTCATCTAGTCCAGGCTCATTACTTACATGCGCTATTCCCTGATTTACTTGGTCCACCACAAGTTTATTTATATCTGCTCCATACACATGGAAATGTCCGCAATTCGCAAAAATCGCGGCTAAAGGCAGTCCAATTTTACCCAACCCAACAACTGTCACATTCTTCACTCAATCAACCCTTTCAACTCCACTTTATTCCGGACACTCTCCGTTATTTTATGTAGTTTCATTTTCTTTGTGTAAATAAAGCGTCTAAATAGCTCATCAAAATTGGCTTTTAATATAAGCATCATTTTTAAAAATGAATATGATAGATGGACAGACTCTAATATTTATAGTGAATTGAGGTGATTTTTTGACAGAAAAACTAAAAATCTTAATTTTGATCAGGGCGTTCAACAAATTGTTACCAAAACATCAACCAAAATTCGATACGATTAAAGCAATAGAAAAATATGCGGATGTTCGCTATTGGCATACGAATGGTGACATACATGAAATAATCAAGAAATTGAATTTCACTCCTGATTTTATTCTTCATTACGACCATGCATGGGGGAGCTCTCTAGCACCCGTCATTTCTGGTTTGGGCACGATCAACATCCCAAAAGGATCTATAGTGATTGATGTCCATTATAATCCAACTGATAGGAGAAATTTTTTCTCTAAAAATAAAATTGATTTAATCTTTTCAGTAACAAAGAATCCATTCCTAAAAACTTTCCCACAATATAATGAACAATTCCGGTGGTTTCCCTTCGCCATCAATCCTGAGGTATTTAAAGATTGGAATAGTAAGAAGGATATCAACTTTCTACTTATGGGCCAGGTGTTTGACAGAGAACGCAAAAGCAGTAATAAGACGAACACCCCACGGGGAAAGTATCCTTTTAGGGAAGAAGTTTTAGTCAAAATGAGGGGAACAGAAGGATTTTTATTTCATCAGCACCCTGGCCATCGAGCAAAACAATCTTCAAAAGCCTATCTTAATCAAAAATACGCAAAAGAGCTAAATAGAGCTAAAATCTTCTTTACATGTGGATCAAAGTACAATTATCCAGTTTTAAAATACTTCGAAGCCCCTGCATGCAGAACCTTGCTTCTGGCAAAGCCTGTCCCAGATCTCGTGGAATTAGGCTTCGTTGATGGTGAAAATTTCGTTGCTTGTAATGAAGACAATGTTTATGAAAAAGCGATGTATTACCTTGAAAATGAAGCAGAAAGAACAAGAATTATGGATAATGGCTACCATTTTATCCATACTCATCATACAAACAATGTGAGAGCACAACAATTCGTCAAGTATGTAGAGGACTATTTAGCTGAACAAGGAAAAGATTAACAAACATAACAAATCCGCTCGGTTATTATACCAGCGGATTTTTTTCTATGTAGGTTTTTTTCTCAAGCACTTCCTTTTTTTTAACATATACCATAAAGAGACTGATTAAAAAGCCATTTATACTTTATGGCTTCGACCTCATGACAAATGAAAGATATGGGAGTGTATTATGGAAAGCAAAAGTAATTTAACAAATGTAAAACTGGGAGAAAACGTCAAAATTTATGACTTTGTAAACGCCTATGGATGTGAAATAGGTGATGGTACCAGAATTGGAGCATTTGTGGAAATCCAAAAAGGCGTTAAAATTGGGAAAAATTGCAAAATCTCCAGCCACTCCTTTCTCTGTGAGGGAGTCTATATAGCGGATGGGGTTTTTATTGGGCATGGAGTGATGTTTACAAACGATATGTTCCCGAAGGCCACCAACGCAGATGGTACGCTGCAAACTGAAACTGAATGGACTTTGCTCGAAACGGTCGTTGAAGAGCGTGTATCCATTGGATCAGGCTGCACCATTTTGCCTGGCATCACTATTGGAAAAGGAGCATTGATAGGTGCTGGAAGTGTCGTTACAAAGAATGTTCCAGCAAATTCAATTGTTGCCGGAAACCCAGCCAAACTGATCCGCATTATTAAGGAATAATTCTCCTCTCCCATATCCAGATTATTATTCATTAGGAGGACAAGGAATGTTAAGAGCAGGTGTCATTGGCTGCGGCTACTGGGGACCAAATATAATCCGTAATCTGGATGCATTGCCGGAAGTCGATCTCATGTATATCGCTGATTTAAACACTGATCAACTAAACAAACAAAAAGCTTTATATCCTCATGTTACTATCACCACAAACTATCAAGACATAATTAAGGATCCTTCCATTGACATGGTTTTAATTGTCACTCCAGTAAATACTCATTATCAATTTGCAAAAGAAGCACTCATGAACGACAAGCATGTCTTTATAGAAAAACCACTGACCAATTCTGTAAAGAGCTCTACAGATCTATGTAAGATGGCTGAATCAAAAAATCTTACACTGATGGTCGGACATACATTTATTTACACAAGTGCCGTCCGAAAAATGAAGGAAATTATTGATTCAGGAGAGATTGGAGAAATCAAATATATTTCTTCTCAACGGTTAAACATGGGCTTATATCAAAGGGATATTAATGTGCTATGGGATTTAGCACCACATGATTTGTCTATTGTTGACTACCTTATTGATGGACAAATCACAAAGGTAGAAGCCTATGGACAACGAAATGTGAATCCAGAATTGGAGGACACTGCATTTCTCAATTTAACTTTTTCAAATGGAGAAAAAGTCTACATTATGAATAGCTGGCAATATCCTGAGAAAGTCCGAAAAATGGCTGTTATAGGGACCGAGGGTATGATTATTTATGATGATATGGAGTCTGAGAAGAAAGTAAAGGTTTTTTTAAAGCATGTAGATATTTCACAGAATGATAATGGAGAAGTTTCCTATAGTTATATGAATGAAAGAGACTATATTCCAGAGCTTGTTTTAAAAGAAGCTTTACATGTGGAGCTTGCTCATTTTGCAGATTGTGTACGTAACAATAAAGAGCCGCTTACCAGTGGAAATAAGGGTTTGAACGTTGTAAAAGTACTTGAAGAAAGTGATTTTTTATTAAGGAGCAATAAAAAATGACTATACCATTTTTAGATTTACAAGCCCAATATAGGGGTATAAAGAATGAAATAAAGGCAGCAGTTGAACAAATCTTCGAGAACTGCACTTTTATCGGCGGACAAGAAGTTGAGAGATTCGAAAAAAACTTCGCACAATATTGCCAAGCTGCTCATTGTGTGAGTGTGGCTAATGGAACAGATGCATTATGGCTTACTCTGAAGGCGATGGATATTGGCCCTGGAGATGAAGTGATTGTCCCCACCAATACTTTTATAGCCTCCGTTGAAGCGATTACTGCTGTAGGTGCATTACCCGTTTTTGTGGATCATGATATAGATACCTATACCATTAACACCTCTGCTATTTCAGAAAAGATTTCCGAAAAAACAAAAGCAGTTATAGCTGTCCATTTGTATGGACAGACAGCAGATATGGATCCGATATTAAAAATTGCCGCTGAGCATGGACTGAAAGTGATTGAAGATGCTGCTCAAGCACATGGCGCTGAATATAAAGGGAAAAGGGCTGGGTCAATCGGTGATGCAGCGTGCTTTAGCTTTTATCCGGGCAAGAATTTAGGAGCCTATGGTGATGGTGGAGCAGTTGTGACAAACGACCAAAACCTAGCAGAAAAAGTACGCTTATTAAGCCAGCATGGCAGCAAAGTAAAATACATTCATGAAATAGCTGGTTATAACAGCAGATTAGACGGAGTTCAAGCTGCTATCTTAAATATTAAGTTGAAATATATCGAGCAATGGACAGAGGCTAGAAGGAAAAATGCTGAACTTTATAGGAATTTATTAAAAGATTCTTCTATTGTTTTTCCAACGGAAAGAGAACATTGCAGACATGTATACCATCTTTTTGTCATTCGTGTGAAGAACCGTGATGTTGTTCAAAGAAATTTACTCGATCGGGGCATTCAAACAGGTATCCATTATCCTACACCTATCCACTTAACAGAAGCCTATAGGAATCTTGGAATTCCAGAAGGCAGCTTCCCAATAAGTGAAGATTATGCAAAAGAACTATTATCACTACCTATGTACGCAGAGCTATCAGAGAATCAGATTAAGGAAATTTGTGATACTTTACTAGATATTGTCGATTAAAAGGATAAAAATAAGAGGCTGATGATGTCAGCCTCTTATTTTTTATTATTAAATGCTTAATGCTAATCCCCATAATACATGTGCCGCAAAGCGAGGATAAAAACTTTTATCCTTATCATTTGGATAATACAATAGATCAGGAAACGGCCCGTATTCTTTATCAATAATCTGTATTAGATGATTTACCTTTTCTTGATGAGCGTATTTTGCATAAAAGGATAATGCCATTCCTGCTCCCCAGAGGCGTGCTGGTCCTCGATCATTTTGAAATCTTAGAACTTGATCCTCCATAATAAAACTATTAATAGATTCAACAGATTGTTCCAATGTCCACGGCAATTGATGTCTTCCGCCATGTGTTCTATAGCTTTCCAACCCCCAAAGAATGTATCCATGATGGACTAGATCATTAAACTTGCCTCTTCTTTTTGGATCTTCATGAATAGTATAATACCACTTTGGTAACCCCTTATTTAGCTTGGCATTTGAAATGATAGACTTAGCTGCAGCATCCATACGGTCTTGTACAAAAAGGGATTCCTTTTTAGTAAATATATCACCTTGCTCAGCTAAGAGCCTTGCTAAGGTTCCTAGAAACATAGCAGAAACATTTACCGTAAAGTGACTATCTTCTTTCCTTGGACTGTACCAGAAATAGCCACCCTCATTGCTACTCGTCCATACATATTTACACCAATGAAGGGTGACTTTTGCCAAAAGGCCACGTATTTTTTTCTTTTTGTCATTTGGGACCACGTTTTGGACTGACAAAGCATCTAAGAAGCCATTCATAACGATAGATGTTGTAATTGTATATGGATGATTTGGCGGATTGATTGATCCATCTTGAAAGGCATCCCACGCGTGTGGCAGCCCCCATCCCGGAATCCCGTCTTTATCTAAATCATTATTTTCTATCAGCCAGTCTGTAAGTTCTCGTATTCTATTCATACTGCTTTTATTATTAAACTTTTTATAATATATTGCTTCAGACGAAAGCAGCAATCCATAGGTCATGGGCTGAAATGAAATCCCTGGAAAAGTAGGCTCTAACCCTATCCCCACCTCTCCTTCTGGAAATTTCATAATTAGCTTTTCATATAAACTACGTGCATCCATTGCCTTCTTCCTTTCTTCCTATATTCCGAAACTTTAATAAGTAGCCCAGTTTCTTAAAAATTCTTCAATATATTGAATTAACTGCAGAGCTCTTGCCTGATTGGAATGATATTTATGCACAAATTCATATCCATTATCCGTAATAAGTTGCCTTTCTTGTTCATTTTCTAAATAAAATGCTGCTTTCTCCTGAAAGTTTGACCGATCACAGGCCACAAAATGCTGTCCATCTATAAAACCAAGGTCAAGGATATCCTGAACTGGTTCCGCAAGCAGAAGAGTTCTGCAGGCCGGAGCCTCAAAGTACTTTAAGACCGGGTATTTATATACCCCACCACATGTGAAAAATATTTTCGAGCGATTTAATTCCTGGGCATATTTTTGATTTAATATGGCACTGGAAGGGGCATCATGTCCCGGATGTGGATGAAAGACAAATCCCTTAGTATTTCTCATTTTCTCCAATACCTCTTCTCTAAAAGGGTATCTTCCTTTTGGTGTGTTCGTTTTGTTAGGACTCGTTCCTTCCCGATCATAAACCTGTCCCATTAATAAGCAATCGATGTCTTTTTCTAACTGCCAGTCTTTAAAAATCCCAGAATTAATAGCAAATGGCCACCACCTGAATTTTTCCTGATATTCAGGAAATGTCTTTAAAAAGGGCGACTTGGTGAGGGAAAATATCATATCTATATTTGTATCTTTAAAGTATTGCCTTCTTACATAAGGAAAGTAATGCGTATCAATCACGATACATCCTTTTGGAATGTCCACCTGATCAAGACCGCTGATCATCGGTGAAAAGGCATACCCCCAGGCAACATCATAGTGGAGTATAAAATCAGGAGTAAACTTGATTCGTTTTAAAATTTCTTGAATGTTCCCGTCTTTGTACCAATATCTAACCTCGGCAAAACTCTCAATGGCAGTAATGGTTTCAAATTTAGGCTTATGCTTAGGGAAATTCCTCCAAAAGGGTTTGATCAGCAATAAAATTTTCAACTTATCATTCATTAACTACAACTCCTTTGATTACAAGAATCAAGGGGGATTTTCATAATGAAGAACCCCCTTTAATAACGGGGGCTATTTATATTTATTTACATGCTTATCAAGCATATTAAATCCTTTTAACATGCCTATTGCTTTCAGATTGATAACGGGGGAATGATAAAGTGGATAGATTTCTAATGCTCTAAGAAAATGTGGATAGGCCTCATTATATTTTTTCAATAAAAGCAAGGATTCTCCTAGATAATTTTCTTCGAGATGATTTCGATTCTCTATTTTGCTGAAATGTTTAAACGCCCGCTTATAATCTTCTTCGATAAGCCCTTTCATTCCCTCAAAAAAAGTACGGTCCCGGTCATTTTTAATCAAAGGAATGGCCTCATTAAATAGAATAAAAGCTTCATTCGTCATCCATCTCCTGGAAAGAGCGATACCTGCAATTAGCTTAGCTGCAAATAAATTGTGGTCTGGTCCATCATAGTTCCAACTTGCTTCATCAATATTTTTCAAGTCTTCATTGGTGATGTTCAGTTTTACATGACGTGACAGTACATCATAACTTCTCTGATTGGTCACGTTGGTCTGATGCCTTCTGTATAAATACAAAGGCTCAGGGATGTGGTACGACAAGCAATCCTCTACAGCCTTTAATATAAAGTCTGTATCTGAACCAACCTTAATGGTAGGGTCATATTTTATATCGGTTTTCAGTACTTCTCTTTTAAAAATCATTGTTGGATTATTGAAAGGGGTTCCCACATTTAAAAAGAACGAATAAATGTCTTGCGGTAATATGTTGCTTGATTGCCAATAGCCCAAAGGAGATCCATTTCCAGTAATGAGAAGCATATCAGAATGGACAAATCCAATACTTTGGTTTTTGATAATTTCCATAGTCCGCTCAAAACGATGAGGCAGGGATATGTCGTCTGCTCCATGAAACGTAATAAAATCTCCTTCAGCCTCTGATAATCCCTTATTAAAAGCTTCAGCTACCCCTTTATTTTCTTGTTTGAAATACCTGATCCGCTTATCACTAAACGATAGGATGACCTCTTCGCCGTTGTCTGTGGAACCATCGTTAACAATAAGCAGCTCCAAATCTTTTTCTGTCTGGTTCAACAGACTATTAATGGTTTCCTTTATAAATTTTTCCCCGTTGTATACAGGTAGAATGACACTAATCATAAAAACACCTCATGCATCATCATTGGGTCCTAATGACCCTCCGTCCTGATAGATACCAATCGAGCAAATGGCCAAAATCAATGGCCGGCTTATTCCTCTTGGCAATTTCTACACAAATGATATTAGCTGCAACCCCAGCGGATACAAAAGCAATGTCAAACTCATATTGATCCACTTCTTCCATCACTTTTTCGATAGAATCAAACCCTGGCACCAAAATGGTACCTGAAATGGAGCTATAGCCCTTTTTAATGAAAAAGTCCTTTCCATCCACAGAACGATTTCCGATCAACAATACTTTGTAATTTTCTAAAACATTATGAAAGAAAGTGGTTTCCTGATTGAGCTGGTAGTTTATGAGGGAAGTTGTTAATTTCATTGTATGAAGTGGAAGGGTATATGCTTTTGCTACTTGATTAAACATTCTCTGGTAGACAGGGTATCTCGCTTCCGGCAATCCAACAATATCAGCCTCTAGTAGATTCTTTACCAGCAAATCTCTTTTTTCATGATTGGGGACTTTGAAGCCGCCCATTCCTTTTAACCGTCTGTTCGAATTGATTTCTTCTGATGAAACCAAATTGTCATGTGCCAAAGCCAGTATTTCACCATCACCAAGCCGGATCACACTGAACCCTTTCTTTTCATTCAATGCCTGAATCAGTTGCTGTTCTACTTCCGTGGCTGTCTGTAGATGAATTAAATCCTTTGAAAGGTTCTTCATGCCTTCCTCAATGATGTCTTCAATATTGAAAGGAAGGTACTGATTCTTTAATAACTTGCCTTTAACAATTGCCTCTCCGCCTCGATATATAGCTTCGGAAGCCAGTGAAGCCTTATCCCATGTACCTGGATAGCCGAGCCTGAATAAGTACTCCCATTGTTCCGGGGAAAATGAATAGGTCAATCGAAAAACCCCTTTAGCTTAAAGTTATGCTTTGTTAAACTTGTCTGTTGATTTCCGCTCCAGGCGCTTCGCTTTCCGTGGGCGTTTCGGCGAGCCTCCTCGGCGCTCACGCCTGCGGGGTCTCCCCTGAACCGTACTCCCACAGGAGTCTTCGCGCCTTCCGCTCCAATCAACAGAGTATAAAAATCTACACTGTTCTTTAACACAGCCTAAAGTTAAAAGATCTCCACAATGAGTTCAATTTAGGTATATTCATTTATCAGCAAGAAGTGCCTCCCACTGTGAGTGCACATGAAAGAAATATTCCGGGTAGGACGCGGCATCGCCTAACAGTTTAACCGATTCAATGGAAGAGGATTTTATTTTAGCTTCATCATGGAGTAGCGCATTCAGTAAATAAAAATCTACATTATGAGGGTATTGGCTTATCCACTCTTTTACTCTTTTCTTTGCCTGCTGCTTCCTTTGCAGCCTCATAAGGGTGACAATAATCCAGCGGGCTGCTACCGCCTTTTCTTTCGGATTTTCTTGATTCTCATGTAAATAAATAAAGTCATCCAATGCCTTTTCATATTCCCTTAATAAAAATGAGCTGTAGCCGGGGAGATTAAATAACTGAAGTTTGTTAGTAGGTTTTAGTGGACAAGAACAATGCTCTGTTTTCCCTTCGCTCCCATTTTTACGATGTGCAATGACTTCCCATCTTGCTATTTGGGGAGCCTTTTCAAAACTATAGATTACCGGGGCTTTTACTATATCCGCATGGGTAACAAGCAAAAATCTTTTCAGTTTTTCGAAATCCTCTTGGTTCAAAAACTGCTCTGCATTTACGCCTATTTCCCAATTATTCAATTCATTTGAGGACTGGATGTTATAGGAAACAATATTTTTATAATAGTGTAGGATATCATTTATTATGGTTTCCCATTTATACTTTTGTGCTGTTTGAAGGCCATTCTTTCTTAGTTTGGTTTGGATCTCTTGACTGGCTAATACCTGAACGATTTTTTCAGCCATATCATCAGGATTTTTCATCTGACAAATGTAAGCATTCTCCTGATTTACCACGTATTCGAGTATCCCGGCATTATTTGTAGTAACAACAGGACAACCACATGCCATTGCTTCTAGCGTAGGAAGTGAAAAACTCTCATAAGTCGACCCACAAATAAATAAGGATGCCCCTCTATAGAGATTGCTGATTTTTTGCTGAGTGGGGTTAACGAACACCTTTGTTACTCTCTTTTTCATTGCTTCAGATGGCTGTTCTGGAGTGATCCAATATAAATCCATTTTAAATTCACTTTTTACTTTGTCGTACGCTGTGATAATGTCAGAAATGCCTTTAAATTTCGCACTTTCTCCGCCCACCATTAATAGGTATGGCCGGTCCCCCTTTTCCTTTTCTCCAGCTGTGGTAAATACATTCTCATCAACCGCATTCGGGAAAACCTGTGCTTCTCTGCCGTATATGTTAGTAATAAGCTTAGATGCCTGGTGGGAGACCGTGTAAATAAACGGAGAAATCTCAAATTGTTTCTGAATGAAATTCTTTAATGTACGATTCATAGAATCATAGTCAAATAAATGAAAATCTCCCTGTTCAAAATAGACAACAGGAGCTATACCTGTTTCCATACATGCTTGAATATGATCCCAGTAGGTAGCGACAATGAGGTCACAGAGGGGAATCCCTTTTGCCAGCTCTAATTCAAAAGGAACTTGAATATACTCTGCTTCAATTGGAAACCAAGACGGTTTTTGGAAATGGGATATCAATGTTACTTTAGCGCCAGCTTTTTGCAGCCTGTTGGCATGCTCGAGGATGACTTTTACACCACCGGAAATGCCTACATGCGTCATGGCATAGACAATATGCAGCTGATCGATATTTTTATTTGACTGTAATAATTTCTGACTGTTAGCTAACTTATATCTTTCTAATCTCCTATTAAATTCTTTTGAACGAAGTTCCTGTATCACGTTGGCCTCCATTTAGTTTTTTATTCTATTCTATGTTTCAATTAAAAAAAGAACAGTGCTTGCCAAACCTGACAAGCACCGCTGATGGTTTTAATTTTTATAATGGTTCACATGTTAAACCTGCGCCTTGAGATGCTCCATTTGCTCTAATATCTTGAATCTTCGCGATATGACAAGTACTAAGGATAAATGTGTCTTGTCCTGTTGTAATTTTTACAAGTCCTTCTTGTATATCAACGATTGTCGCATTCTGAATATTGTCAAAGAACCCATCAGTAAAGTAATCAGCTGTGGCTGTTATACCTCTAATCATTTCCAAAATTGCCCTTGTTGGCTGCTCACAGCATTCACATTCGCCAGTACGATCAACTCCTGTCGGTCCTACTGGAAGTGTTATACCAGTTAATAGACCATCACCCTGTACACCAACGATCTGACACATTGGTGCTGCAATATGTCCATTATCAGCAAGGAAGAATCCATCAATCACACAATCAATGGTTACGTTGTTAATACCGCCATTACTTGTTTGTGAAGTTGTTCCAACAGAAACTTGGATACCTTCAGCAGCAAGTTGTTCAAAAATGTCAGTCATTGGTCCAACGCAACAATCACATTCTGTATCAGCTGGTGGTCCTGTTGGCCCTGGAGGTCCTGTCGGTCCTGTCGGTCCTGTCGGTCCTGTCGGCCCTGTTGGTCCTGTTGGTCCTGTTGGTCCTGTTGGTCCTGTTGGTCCTGTTGGTCCTGTCGGTCCTGTTGGTCCTGTCGGTCCTGTTGGTCCTGTTGGTCCTGTTGGTCCTGTCGGTCCTGTCGGTCCTGTCGGTCCTGTCGGTCCTGTTGGTCC
>NZ_JBDGJV010000031.1:0-32321 GCF_057656715.1 Neobacillus sp. Soil_C_43 | reverse complement strand
ACGTTGGCTTAGTTTCATAAGAAACTAATATTTTTTGTTTGTTGACGTTTTTGTTTGTTTAGTTTTCAAAGAACAATTTCGCTTTTTCTATTAATCTATCAATCAGCGACATTTATTATTCTAGCATAATATACACTAGAATGTCAACTTCTTTCAAATTGTTTTTTTATCTTTATTTAAGTATTCTTCAACAATTTGTAGCAGCGACAATGATTATAATACTATCCTAGAGCTATCTCGTCAACAATAAATTTCATTATGGTTAGAAAATCATATATAGGAAAAAATATTTAGTAAATCATGTCGTAAAGGAGTGTTTCTATAATGAGTGCGTATTCTCATAAAAAAGAAGAAGAAAGTGGATTAACGAATTCTTTAGACCAAGGTTCATTAGAGAACTCAACTCAAGGTGAAAAGTTACCTGAATTTGATGTAATCGGAACAGCACTTAACGACATTTAACCATTAGGCTCTGTTAGACATGTCTGTTGATTTCCGCTCCATGCGCTTCGCTTTCCGTGGGCGTTTCGGCGAGCCTCCTCGGCGCTTGCGCCTGCGGGGTCTCCCCTGAACCGTACTCCCACAGGAGTCTTCGCGCCTTCCGCTCCAATCAACAGGGTAAAAAATCAACACTGTTCTTAACACAGCCTACCATTTAAAAAGCCCTTTGCAAGGCCAGAAACTTGCAAAGGGCTTTTTTTACCTTTTAATTGCTTTTAAAACGATTGCTTCCCCTTGAAAAGAAACAACTTGATGTTCCTCAATAACAATCCGAAATTTATCTTTTACTTTTGGATCTGACCCTTGAATGTATTCAGTTAGTTTATCTCTTTCATCTTGTGATAAATTCATACGTTTGCACCAAGGATCAAACCGAAATGTTTTTTCAAACCGATGCCATTCATATATTTCAAAACCCGCTAATTCAAGCATACGAAGCCACTCGCTTTTCTTCCAAGCTCTGAAATGACTGTAATCTCTTCTTTTTTCAATAGCATTATAGAAATGATCAAAGAGATCCTCTTCCGGAACGACATTATCATCGAGTAAAAATTGCCCGGTTGGTTTAAGTACACGGTATACTTCTTTAATAAACTGATTTACATTTGGAAAATGGTGCGGTGCTATCCGACAGGTTACAATATCAAATGCTTCATTAGAAAATGGAAGGTTCTCCGCATCCGCTTGTAAGAACCGAACATTTTGATGTCCATTTCCCTTTATAAAATTTTCTGCAGCAACAAGCATCTCTGGTGTCAGATCAACTGATGTAATATTTTTTACTATCGAAGCAAAGGCATTTGCTGTGTGTCCACCACCTGTTGCCACATCGAGTAATTCTTCTTCTCCTGTGGCGGTCACCATTTGCAATAGTTTTTGCAGGTCTTTGCCCTCTTTGTGAATTGGGCTGCTTACATAAGAGTCGGCACTTTTGCCAAACTGCTGTTGCACATCTTTTTTAGTATCCATTTTTATCCCTCCGTCATTTCCTTCTTAAATAGACTATAAAACACATACTCCATAAAGAAAATAACGGTTATTTTATGATTTACAATAAGAAATTGTTATGATTATTCATTAATTTCTAATACTACGGGACAATGGTCGCTTCCCATAATATCTGAATGAATATCAGCCAGCTTTAATCTCTCTCTCAATGTTTCAGAAACGATAAAGTAATCGATTCTCCATCCTATATTCCTTTCACGGACTTTATTCATGTATGACCACCATGTATAAGCCCCCTCTTGGTCCGGATAAAAATGGCGGTAGCTATCTACAAAACCCGCTTGAAGTAACGCAGTCATTTTCCCCCGTTCTTCATCTGTAAATCCAGAGTTGCCAATGTTAGATTTTGGATTGCGTAAGTCAATTTCTTGATGAGCAACATTCAAATCCCCACATAAAATAACTGGCTTTACTTCGTTCAATTCCTTCAAATATTGAAAAATGCGGTCCTCCCAATCCAAACGATAGGAAATTCGTGCAAGATCTCTTTGCGAGTTTGGTGTATATACATTAACCAAGTAGAAGTTATCAAACTCCAAGGTAAGTATCCTTCCTTCCCCTTCCCCTTCATCAGAACCTACCCCGTATCTTACAGTCAAGGGTTTCATTTTAGTAAAAACCGCTGTACCTGAGTACCCTTTTTTTATCGCATAATTCCAGTATTGATGGTATCCCTCTAAATCAAGGTCAATTTGACCTTCCTGTAATTTAGTTTCCTGTACACAGAAGATATCTGCATCTACTTCCTGAAAATAGTCCAAAAATCCCTTTTTTACACAGGCTCTTATCCCGTTCACGTTCCATGAAACTAATTTCATATATAATTCCTTCTCCCTTGCTAGCTTATGTCAATGTTATGTTGTAGATGTCATTTTACCAGCTTGGGTTGCTTAGGGAAAGAACTACGTTTTGAAATATAAATAGGCACCTTTCAAGGGTGCCCTAATTATGGTACTAAATATTGTTCAGTTAATTTATTTGAAAACAACTCAGAGACAGGAACTATTTTTATATTTCGTTTTTTAAATTCCTCAATAGAACTGAAAACACCAACAGAACATACTTTCCCCGTTACCCCAACGTGACCGATGGCAATGCCTTTACCTTGGATTTCGGTAACCCTAGCCAATCGGATCATTTGTTTATGCACATATGAAGATGAAGAAATGTCATCTAAAAATACATCTCTTTTTAGAAGTGGTACACCAAGCTCCTTTGCGATCTCTGGAAATTTCGATTTCGGACTTGTACCACTATCGATTATATACAGTTTTCTTTCTTTCGCTACTTCAACAATTGCACGGACGATTTCTTCATTTTCAACGGCGAGTGAGCCCATATGATTATTGAGACCTACTGCATACGGTACACTCTTAGTCGCCTCTATTACCCTCTTCCGTACCTCTTTAGGTGAAAGATCGACCGTAATCGGCTTGGGACCAAGCCAAGACCTTTTTCCTCTTTTCGGTTCCATAGGTAAATGAATCATCACTTCAAAACCATTTTTATGAGCCCATTCGGCATGTAGCTTTGAGTTTTCAGTGAAAGGCATGACTGCAGCGGTTATTGGAATCTCCCCTTCTAAGAAATCCCTTACACCACCCGTACCTCCGCCAAAATCGTCAATAATAATTGACGCCTTGAATTGTTTCGGCGGTTCTTTATTTTCTGCTCGGGCGTTTGAGTGAAACGTAAGAAATATGGCTGGGATAAGAACTAGAGCAAACTTTTTCATGACAACCCCCAAAAGTGAACTTTGAAATTAATTTGCCCGTTCTTTTGTCTACTTACCACAACTTATCAAAATTTTTCATGTTAGATTTTTAGACAATAAAAAAGGAGGACTTGGATAGTCCCCCTACATTGTTTATTCTTCGTCATATACCTTAACTTCTACCATTTTGTCGCCATTTCTCATTGCTTTTGCTGTTTCAAGACCTGATGTCACTTGACCAAATACTGTGTGAACACCATTTAAATGCGGCTGAGATTCATGAACGATGAAGAATTGGCTACCACCTGTATTTCTACCTGCATGAGCCATTGATAAAGAGCCAGGAACATGCTTGTGTGGATTTCCTTCTGTTTCACAGTTGATTGTGTATCCAGGACCACCCATACCAGTACCAGTTGGGTCTCCCCCCTGACTTACAAAACCAGGAATAACTCGGTGAAAGACTACATCATTGTAAAAGCCTTCGTTTGCTAATTTTTCAAAGTTAGCTACTGTGCCAGGAGCTTCGTTCGGGAATAAATCAAATTCAATCTTTTCTCCATTTTCCATCAATATGTATCCTTTTTTAGCCATTAAAAACACTCCTTTATGTAAAAATCATTTTTATCATACACTTTTTGAAAAATAAAAGAAAGTTTGCTACCTCATTTTTTCATCGCCTATTTATATTTTCACTAACTTTGTGTTAAACTATCTTTACCCCTTCCGAACATTCTCTTGTTGCGGGACACTTAACCACTGTACGGACGGAAGGGGCTGGTGCCACATTTGTCGGCATCAGAAAAGGCCGGGACATTTGTTCCGGCCTTTTCTATTACCCCTTTCCTTTATCGAACCAATCATGAGAGAAAGAAATCACCGTTAAGAAAAACATATAACCCAAAAATGTGTAAAGGTGTTCCCACCTTGCTGAATGGACGACTAAACCTAATACTTCTGCTAATTTTTCAACAATAGCCACCAATAGACTAACAAAAAGAATGATTCCTACTCTCCCCCACTTATTTACCTGCGATATTGTGCGTAAAAAAATGAAAACAAGGATGGGCAACCCAATGAATGAGTAGAAAACATTGATTGAAAAAATCTCGGGAAGTGGTCTTATTGGAAATTCATATAGCTGCTTACACACAAGGAATATATCCAAAAAGGTCCCAAGGAGGGTAGCAAGTACCATAGGTACAATATATTTTTTATTCCAAAAAGTGAATCGCCTTTTTTGCAAGGACTGCAAGCTCGAGTTGTTCAAGTGTTTTACAGTATTCATTTTTTATCTCCCCATTAATCATTTCATTACTCTCTGTGAAATAGTCAACCACGCGCCAATCTATAAACCAATCTCCTTTTTCTGCATCCTCATGGTTTACATTTTTCCAAGCATTTTCTAATGACGGACTATATATTTTTCTCGCTCTAGGCCTGAGCTGACAAGAATTTAATCTTGGCTGATAGGCAAATCCAGGAATTCCCTCATTTACATTATTAAAGAGATGCGGCCAGTAATCTTTTCTTGAACCTGTATGTGGATGGGTGTTTGCCCATTCAACCGATTTTTTAAGAGCCTCTTTTTCTTTAAACAGAATGGTATATAGCTTTTTCCCGATTAGTATCCGCTTATTTAATGATTCAAATTGATGGACAGTTAAGCCTGATACACTTGTTTTTCCTCTCGGAAAGAGAATTTGGTTAAAGGAAAGCAAGTCCTGCAGTAAAAATTCCACTTTATTTATTACACTGTTTTGATAATACGGATTCTGGACCACCCTGCTTTCGAGATAGTTTTGTTCGTTTATTATCAAGGCAATCGTCAGAATAAAGCGGTCTTTATTCTTCCAAAAATATTTCCAAATTGTTTCCATGAAGGTGGATATATTTAAGTAAGGAAATAAGTAAAATAGCGACCTATTTTGTTTCACGCTTTCCTGATAGATCAGTAATTGCGGATAAGCATCTTGAAAAATAAGCCAATTGCTTCTTTCTAAAAAGCTGAAAAATAATGTTCTCTCTTTACTAGACATTAACCGGGTTAAAAATTCCCCTTGCAAGTCTGTCATGTTCCATCCGCCATTCCGAGAAACCATATGCGCAAGAAATGCCCAATGAATGTCGGGAAATTGAAGGTAGAAGTCAAAGTAGGCCTTTGTTCTGGTCACATTGTTGATATTCATTTCTTGTGTTTTAATTCTTACTTTTTCTAAAAGGGCTTGTTCACTTTTTAATAGTTTGGACGTAGAGTGCGGAAAATTCTTTTTCTTTTTTAATTCTTGGGTTATGCTTTCTATCACTGTTTTTTCTCGATTTCTTGATAAAAAGATAGACATTACCTCCCTTACGAATTCTCTAGCCTAGATGAGAATATGTATAGATGAGAAAAATTTTTGGGAGAGGGATGTGAATCTAAAATGACTGATACGAGAAAGGGTATGGATTGGATTATTGAACGACTTAGACATGACCAATCTCCCGATGGCTCATGGGACTATCCATTTGAGACAGGTATTTCAACTGATGCTTATACCATCATTTTATTACGGACATTGTCAATAAATGATGAAGATTTAATTCAGGGTTTGGTAAAGAGAATTATTAACAAACAAGAAAAAAATGGAGCCTGGAAACTTTTTTATGATGAGGGCGATGGAAACCTATCTGCAACGGTTGAAGCCTACTATGCTTGTGTTTATTCGGGATTGATTGATAAAGAGGATAAACGACTTATGACAGCCCAAAAATTCATATTATCTAAAGGCGGTTTAGAAGAAGTTAGTATGTTCACAAAAATAATGCTCGCAATAACGGGACAATACAAGTGGCCTGCCTATTCTCTACTCCCCATTGAAGTAATCCTATTACCCTTAAACTTTCCTATTAATTATTATTCCTTTTCAATTTTCGGAAGGGCTAACCTTACTCCAATCATGGTATTAACAGATAAGCAGTTTTCAATAAAAACGCAGTACAGTCCCGACCTATCTCATTTATATTTACAACGAAATAGTAAAAACGAATGGAGCCGCTCACAAGACTATCGTTCTTTATACTCGTTTATTGAGGAAGGTGTGAAAAGTTTACTCGGCTTACCCGAACAGCTTCACCAATTGGCCCTTGATCGAGCGAAAAAGTATATGCTTGACCGAATTGAGCCTGACGGCACCTTTTATAGCTATTACAGCAGTACTTTTTTAATGATTTTTGCTCTATTGTCTCTTGGATACAAAAAGAGCGACCCAATTATTACAAAGGCAATAGCCGGAATTAAGTCGATGCAATGCGAAATTAATGGAAAGCCACATATGCAATATACAACTGCCAATGTGTGGAACACTTCTTTGATAAGCTATAGCTTACAATCAGCGGGGATTACCGTAAGCGACGCGATGGTTCAAAAGGCCAATCAATATCTTCTTGAACGACAGCACGATAAATTCGGAGATTGGGTGGTCCATAACCCAAGAACGATGCCCGGGGGGTGGGGGTTTTCCGATATAAATACAATTAATCCTGATGTCGATGATACAACAACTTCTTTACGATCACTTTCGAGACTGGTCCCCACTGTAGCAGCGGCTTGGGAACGCGGAATAAATTGGGTCTTGTCCATGCACAATGATGATGGAGGCTGGCCAGCCTTTGAAAGGAACACCAATTCTAAACTACTACAGTTTCTTCCGATAGAAAAAGCAGAGTTTTTGATTGCTGATCCTTCAAGTGCCGACCTCACTGGCCGTACACTTGAATTTTTCGGAAATTATACTAACCTTTCAAAAAACCACACTTCTATCAAACAAGGAATTCAATGGCTACTACGAAATCAAGATACGGATGGATCCTGGTATGGTAGATGGGGGATTTGTTACATTTACGGAACGTGGGCAGCAGTTACGGGGTTATTATCCGCAGGGGTTCCTTCCAATCATTCTTCTATTGTAAAAGCTGTCACTTGGTTACATGAGATTCAAAATACGGATGGGGGTTGGGGAGAATCATGCCATAGTGATAGTAAGAAAACATATATCCCATTAAATGCTAGTACCTTAACACATACTTCCTGGGCACTTGACGCGTTAATCTCTGCCTCAAAAAAACCAACATTTGATATAAAAAAAGGGATCAACTATTTACTTGAATCACTCGAAAAAGAAGATTGGACTACTTCCTATCCAAAAGGACAAGGGATGGCGGGGGGGTTATATATTCACTACCATAGTTATCGCTATATTTTCCCACTCTTAGCCCTGTCACACTATCATAAAAAATTTGGCACCTAAAAATAAAACATCGACGGTAAACTATTTCCGTCGATGTTTTTATTTAACGATTAATTTAGTCAACTGTTTATAGATCTCTACAATTTCATCCATTTTCATTCTAACTAGTCCGCTCGAAGATGAAGCTACAAAATCAATTGTTCCTGGTACGACAGACACCTTTTGAGCGCCCCATGGTACGGCCTTACAACCGCTATACTGCTGGTATACACCCTTTCCAACAAAGCAAACTAGTTTAGGTTTAAGTTGTTCGATTTTCCGTTTTAATATTTTTCTTCCCTCTTCGTACTCATCCTTCGTTATTTCATCCGCTGCTTTCGTTGGCCGTTCGACAATATTGGTTAACCCGTACCCTAATTCTAAAAGTTGTGCATCTTCCTCTGCCTCAAATTTCCGCGGGGTAATCCCCGCTTCGAATAAAATTCTCCAAAACCGGTTATTTGGATTAGCATAGTGATGCCCTACCTCACTAGAGCGGATACTTGGGTTAAAACCTACAAACAGGATGCTTAATTCTTCCTTTAAGTGGTCACTAATAGGTTTCATATAAATCTCCTTATACAACTATCATTGGTAGACTCCCCCATTTTACCACAATTATTTGTTATTAAAGGGTATTTGAATGCACGCGGGGATATGAGGTAATAATGGTTGCAAGTAAACCCACAATTGAAATGACCAACAATGAATATAATAGTCTAGCATTTTGGAGTAAAACAAGCCCAGTTAGAATAATCATGCCATCCATTACAACCATAATGACACCCACATTTATTTTAGACCATTTAGAGATTAATAAAGCAAGTAAATCCATACCACCAGGACTAATATGATTTCTTAACATTACCCCAACACCAATCCCAATGATGATGGACCCAACGATTACACTACTTAAAATGGATAAATGGAATCTTCCGTTCAAGGGAAGTAATAATTCAATCATAACCCCAGACAGTACCGCACCGAGTAATCCGTTATAAAAATACATTCGATTAGATTTGTAGGCAAACATATACACTGGGATATTGAGAAGAATAAAAGTAAGTCCTGCTTTAAAACCTAATAAATACTTAACTAATAGACTAATGCCAAATATCCCCCCATTAATTAGATGAAAAGGAAGAATAAAACCATTAATACCTATTCCTAGCATAGTACTGCCGAATCCGATAATAGCCAATTTTTTTAGCATTAAATCATTCCTTGTCCAAATACTTTACTATCACTTATATGATAATAATTAGGAAATCATTCGATCGGATTCACAGCTATGATCAATGAAAATCGAAGCCCTAATGACTTCACTTTTATGCAACAGTTACACGTTTATTTTTCCGTGTTACTAATTGTTTGATTAAGGAAAAAAGAATCGTTATAAACGGCAACCCCCATAAAAAGAATGCATAAGGTAGATAATCAATCAGGGGTAACCCTACAATCGTACTACACATGATGGCAAGGACGCTCCATGGGACCATCCCTGGAAATAACATCGTTGAATCACCCATCACTCTAGCCAATTCTTCGTTCCCATATTTTTTTGACCAATGTGGTAGAAAGGATCTTCCTGTTAAGATAATTGGCAATGTTTGATTTGCGGCTATGACGCTAATTAGTAACGTTGCTAATAGAGTTTTCATCGTGTCACCAAATAAGGAACGTGAAGACTGGAGCCATTGATCTAAATAAGGCTGAATGACATTCAACTCTTCTAATAAACCATTATAGGCACCAGCCAAGGCAAGGAATAGGAGCAGCTCATACATATGCACGAACCCTCCTCCAAGACCATTAATTCCAAACCAAAAGGCCGCGCTGATTTTTGAAAAGATGATCCCTTTTGCTAAAGCAATCATCGCAGCTGATAGAATACTAGAAAGGAATGCATAAATGATACTGAAGCGACAAACCACAAATCCAATTAATACAAGGGGTGGAATGAATGTAATCACTGATAGATCACCCCAAGCAAATGTATTTGATTTTATTGCTATATTATTTGAATAAAAAAGGTCCAAAAGGCCATATATACTAAAACAAATTCCTATGGCTATAATCGTAGTCAATAGCATAGCTTTCCACTGTTTTTTTACCGGCACTTCAACAGTATGTGATAATAATTGATGACTGCTTGAAAACGGCGATGTTCGATCACCGACAAAAGCACCAGACACCAATGCACCTGCGACTATTTCAATTGGAAGGTGAAGGACTGCAGCAGTGCCTAAAATAGGGATGCCAATCGCACTTAACGTCCCAACTGTTGTACCAAGAAGCATCGAGAAAAACATGGCAACCAAAAATGACAGTATAATGAAATGGTGTGGATTAATTAGGTAAAGTGCAATCTTAACCATCTGATCAATCGTGCCTGCTAAATACCATGAAGGTAGTAAAAGACTAACTAAAGAAAGGATAATAATGACAATTTTTGTTTTTTGGATTCCTGTCACACTAATTTGAAGTATAACTCTTAAAGAGTTATATTTTTTTCTTGCAAGTACGACTAATATTACATATCCCGGAAAAAAACCAGCAACAAGAGGGTAATGAAAACTGACAGACCAGATGACCCCTGAAATTGTAACAATAAGTAGTAACAAAACTTGCGTAACAGTAAATTTAGCTTCGATAAGATCACCGCTTTCAAATAAAGAACAT
The DNA here is from genome assembly GCF_057656715.1 of Neobacillus sp. Soil_C_43. NCBI lineage: Bacteria > Bacillati > Bacillota > Bacilli > Caryophanales > Bacillaceae > Neobacillus > Neobacillus sp. Soil_C_43. The sequence goes on along the minus strand of NZ_JBDGJV010000031.1, from coordinate 22,148 downwards.
TACTAATTATAAGAAAAATTTCGGCAATCGAAAAGTCCCTAACAAAAAAAATAGAGCCGCATAAATTAGCGGCCCCATACATCCTAAAAGGTTACACAACTTCATCTAGCAAGGTGTATAGTTGGTCTCGTTCATTTTCCTTATTTTCTATTTCCAAATAAATTTTTTGCAGGAAATTGAGCTCGCTTTCTTCCTCAAGCATTTTTTTAAGCTGGTGTAGCTCCGATTCAATTTTCTCTATTCTCTCCTCGATGTCTTCCACCTTCACCGTACCCTTCTCTTCTCCTTTTTTTCCTTGTAGAGGTGGTTTTGGAGTAATGGTGGGTGATTTATAAACTTGTTTTGTTTCAAATTCCAGCAATTTCTCTTTTGCCCAGTTGTAATTTCCATCAAAAAAGTGAACTGTACCATTCTGAAGCCAATAGATTTTGTTAAATAATTTATTAAGGAAATAACGGTCATGGGAAACAGCTAAAATCGTACCGTTAAATTGTTCAAGTGCTTCTTCAAGTACTTCACACGAATCAATATCTAAATGGTTCGTTGGTTCATCCAATATCAGCAGATTAATATCCTGATACATCAACTGCGCCAGTCTTAGCCTCATTCTCTCACCACCGCTAAGCTGATTTACTTTCCGAAATACAGCAGGTCCGTAAAACAAGAATCGGGCTAAAATATGACGGGCTTCTCCTTCGTTTACCACAACTTCAGATCGAAAAACGTCAATTAACGATTCATCACCAATATCCCCAAAGACATGCTGTGATAAATAGCCCAATTTAACATTGCTTCCTACCTTGACAATTCCTTTATCTGCTTCTATTTGCTTTAAGATCATTTTTAATAGCGTCGATTTTCCCGTTCCGTTTTCACCGACAATCGCCACTCGGTCTTTATATTGAACAAACATGTTTACATTTTCGAAAAGGGTGCGATTACCATATGCCTTAGATACCTCCTCAAGAACGATTACATCTTTCCCGCTGCGGTCATTGGCCTCAAAGTCGATCGCCATTTTCTTCACATCAATCTTCGGACGTTCTAGTTTTTCGATTCGGTCAAGTGCCCTTTGCATATTGGTTGCACGTTTATGAAGTGCAGCGCTCGGAGGATTGGATCGATTGGCCCAATCGCGAAGCCGCTTGATTGCTTCTTTCATTTTTTTAATTTTTCGTTGTTGTTCCTGATACTCTTGAAATTCTCTTAATAACCGCTCTTCTTTCTCCTTTACATAACCACTGAAATTCGTATGATACAAATCAACTTCTCCATCTTCCATTTCCAGTACTTTATTAACTACTTCATCTAAAAAGTAACGGTCATGCGAGATAAGAATGATTGTTCCCTTAAATTCATTAAGGAATGTTCCCAGCCATTCAATTGCCTTAAGATCTAAATGGTTGGTTGGTTCATCGAGTAGTAGGAGATCGGGATTAATTAGTAAGCTTAAACCAAGACCTACCTTCGTTTTCTCGCCGCCGCTTAGAGATGAGAAGTCTTTGTCAAGGAGTCTGGTAATATTGAGGCCGTTTGCAATCCGCTCCAATTGAGCGTCCATTTCATAGCCGCCATTTACTATAAAATCATCCTGAAGTTTTCCATACTGATCCATTAGCCTTTGCAAATGAGGTGGAGCGATTTCCTGCCCCATTTCTATTTCTAATTGCTGAAGTTTTGTTTCAACATCTATTAATTGGGCAAAAGCAGTTTTTAAAACTTCCTTAACCGTTAGGCTTTTATAGTCAGGAATCTGTGCCAAATATCCAATTTTCAACCCTTTTTTCCAATGGATGACACCTTCATCCACTGTTTCTTGATTAGCTAATAATTTCATTAAGGTTGTTTTTCCGCCACCATTACGGCCGACGAGTCCAATCCGGCTTCCTTCAAGAATCTCAAATGATACGTCTTTAAAAATCAGATTTCCACCATAGGATTTTGCTATATGATTTACACTACAAATGATCATGTTCGTTCTCCTTTTAATTGATAATTAAGATGAACACTCTCTTTATATAAAAAGGCCACGGGCATCTTGCCATCCCGCGGCCTAAAAATAAGCATGAAAAAAGAGTGCGGGCGATGCACTCTCTTATACCTATTTATTGTGGGTAAAGAGATGTGTTATCGTTCTAAATTCATTATGCAGTTTCTATAAAAGGGCAGACTTCCCCCTTTGGAAACCACATCATGAAAAATCGCGCGACAAAAATATAGCGCTTCAAGCCATTGCACGCGAACAAAAATAGAACGTTTCATCTCTTCACACCTCCGTTTCCAATCAAGTTAAATTCATTGTAATTTTTTTCCGTAATAATTGCAAGCCTATTTTTTCAGACTATTTCCTCAAAACTCCTAATGTAGATACCGTTTATTTGCTCCAAACCTTCTCCGGTATACAAACTTTCTCAAGTCATCGTCCTTTAAGTTCCTATCGTAAATTAGAAATAACAATGATTGATATTCTGGATATTGCTCCTTTACGAAAAGGGCGAACTCCTTCCGTTCACCCTTTAACATTTGTTTGAACTCCTTTTGGTTTACAATTTCTTCTAGGTTCTTTTCGTAAAATTCTTTCGTGTCTTCCCACTTTTCTTTTCGATTCTCTAAGATGTCACGGGCATATTCGGGCAATTTTCCGATAACATGATCGATATAGCCCTCCGACCACATAATCATTTTATCCTTTTCAGGGAGTTCAAAAACCATATTCATTAGCTCCAAATCATCGACTACTTCACTGATTGCGTATTTCCCGACCCTATTCATGTTTTCACCTCAAGACCCTTTTAATTGGTCTTATTTTACCTCTAATTATGCACCACTATTATTGACTAATTTTGCATGTAATGTGATAAGCTTCCCGTCACGATATACTTCAAATTTAATGGAATCACCTGTTTGAACCTTTGAGTACAGATATTTTCTTAAATCAGATGAATTCGCAATGACATTTCCATTCATTGATACAATGATATCTTTTGGTTTGAATCCTGCCTTTGCTGCTGCAGAATTTGGGTCAATGTTCATAACCATAACACCTTTTTTCACATTATTCGGTAGGTTTTGCCAATACATTTGTGGTACTTCCTCTAAATCTGCAAGTCCTACTCCTAGGTATGGTCGATCAATCTTACCATTTTTAATTAATTGATTCACAATAGGAATGAGATCATTACTAGGGATTGCAAAACCCAATCCTTCTACACCGCTCTCTGAGATTTTTAAGCTATTAATACCAATTACCTGTCCTTGTGGATTGATTAATGCCCCCCCACTGTTTCCAGGATTAATCGCTGCATCAGTCTGAATAACATTTGTATCCCAATTTCCTGCTGAAGTTGTGACAGAAATACTCCGGTTAGTTGCACTAACAATTCCTTGAGTAACAGTTCTTGAGAGATTCAAGCCAAGTGGATTTCCAATCGCATATACCTGGTCACCTGGGCGAAGTGTAGATGAATCACCAAAGTCTGCTGTTGAAGTGACATATTTGGCATCAATTTTTAATACTGCAAGATCTGTAAGAGCATCTGTTCCAACTACTTCTGCGGTTGTCTTTTCTCCATCATACAATGAAATTTCAAGTTTTGATGCCCCTTCAACAACGTGATTATTGGTAACAATATAAGCGGTGTCTTTATTTTTTTGAAAGATAACACCCGAACCAGATCCACTTTCCACACTTTGGGTTGAATTTTGGTTTTCGTAAAAGTTGTTCTGCTGCTGCTGGTAATTGACGATACCGACAATTGCTTTTGAAATCTTTTCTACTGTATCTGCAATAGAATTTGATGAAGCAGCAGTAGGTTGCGCAGTAACGGGTTTTACTGATGAAACAGTATTTCCACTCTGCCCCGCAGTGTTTACTTGCGGATTTTCTACATCAGGATATAGGTGTTTTAAATAATCTGTATGTGGCAGAACAGCCAAGGTCAAAACAGATCCAACTATTCCTGCTGCCAGGGTAGAAGCAAACCCTTTTACATTTCGTTTCTTACGATTTTCTCCCCTTGGTTGATTGGTAGGACGAGCCTGCTCGCTTATCGGGGGCATGACTTTACGCGCTTCATTTTCAGATTTTATTGGTTGTACATTTTCCCTCTCGTATTCGTTCCCCATCGCACCGAAAGTCGCGTCAACCGCATTCGAATTTCCTTCTCTATTTTCAAATTCTGTAGATTCACTTGCATTTGTATTTTCAGTCATCTCAGATGAGTTAGATTCATTTCTTTCGAATTCATTTTCATTCAAACGATCCATTACAATCGATCTCCTTTTCGAATATCAAATTCTTTTACCTTGTCTATACTTTAGCCGACAAATCTTAAGAAATTATTAACAATCTGTAACGGGTTTTGAAAATTTGTAAGAAAGAACAATGAATTTCATAAGAAAAGCGCAAGCGCCTTGTTCAGCCCCGACAGGCAAATGTTCTTCGGCAAGAAAAGTCCGCCTTTTGACTTTTATTGTCGAAGGTTATTTGACCCGAGGGGCTAGGCGCTGGAACTGGACAATTCTCGAAGTGGAATTTTATACATTTTTATTATGTAAAAAAAAGCTACAGACATGATCTGTAGCTCTCCTCAGTGTATTTTTTGAAAACGGATCACAAATTTGGTCCCTTTTCCTTTTTCACTAAACACTTCAATTTCGCCGTTATGCAACAATACCAATTGTTTTACAATCGAAAGACCTAAACCAAACTCCCCATAAGGGTTGCTTGTTCTTGAGATATCAGCTTTGTAAAACCGACGCCATATATTTTCTAGTTCATTTGGATCAATTCCAATCCCCGTATCTTCTACTTCAACAATAATCCAGTTCACGTCCTCTTTTCCTCTTAACCAAATGGTTCCATTGGCAGTAAATTGAATACTATTCTTAGTTATGTTAATCAAAATTTGAACAAGGCGGTCATAGTCGGCATTTACCATGATATCCGGTTCAACTTCGACAATGAGACTGTTATTTTTCTCTTCCGCCTGTAGCATTAATTGTTCTTGAATGATTTCCAATACTTCTAAAAGCTGAATATCTTCTCTAAACAATTGGATTTGATTGGAACGGATTTTCTCAAAATCAAGGTTTTCATTGACAAGCCGAATTAATCTTTTAGCTTCATGACTTACAAGATTGATGCCCTTTTCTTTGTCCTTCTCAGGAATCATATTATTTCTCAATCCTTCAATCACTCCACTGATGGTCGTTAATGGCGTCCTCATCTCATGAGAAACATCTGCCATAAACTGCCTTCTTCTGTTTTCAAGACTCTCGATCTCTTCCATTGACGTATTTATTTTATCCACCATATGATTAAAGTCATTTGCTAACTCACCAATCTCATCAAAATTGGAAGACTTGACATTAACATGAAAATTCCCAGCCGATACAAGGGATGTCGCTTCACGAAGACGTTTAATACGATTTACATGTATTCTGGATAAAAACCAGCTTAATAAAAACGAAACAGCAGAGGCAATTAAAATTGTATAGAGTAAAAATTTATTGATTTGACGAATCATATCGCTAGAACCACTAATAGGGGATGTTAACAAAATTCCGCCAACAAATCTCCCATTATCATGATAGGGTAGAACAACAAATGTTACCCCCTCCTGCCCAAACCTTTTAAAATCACTTTGTACTATGAGTGTTTGTCCTTCGGTAATTTTCTTCCATTCCTTATCAGATAACCCTTTAATAGCTGGTCCGCGCTTCCCGACTAAATACAGATTTCCATCCTCGTCAAACATACTAAAACTCATTTTTCGTGATGATAATACAGTACTATATTGATTCATAATTTCTTTAGTCGCAAAAGGAGTTTCTTTCATATCTGTTAAAATGGCTTTGCCATACGAAATAAGTTCATCTGCCTTATTCTGATAAACTAAATTTTCCACGTAATGAGCAAACAAGAGACTTAGAATTAAAAAGGCAACAATAATAATACTAATATGACTAAAAAACTGCTGATAGAAATATCTAAACTTGATCGGTTTTGATGGACTCATCAAATTTATACCCTACTCCCCAAACAGTATGAAAGAATGGCTGTGAAGTGGTCTCAACCTTTTTCCGAAGCCTTTTAATATGAACATCAACCGTTCTTTCATCACCGTAAAACTGATATCCCCATACACTTTCAAGTAGCTGTTCTCTAGAAAATACTTGCCGCGGATGTTCCACCATAAAGTACAAAAGATCAAATTCCTTTGGTGTTAAGTTGGTTATTGGTGTACCGTCAACAATCACTTCTCTAGTATCTTTATTGACCTTAAAATATTCTGTTTGCACCATATTTTTCTGCTCCATTGGGATCTGCGTTTGGAATCTTCGCGTTACTGCCTTAATTCTTGCCATTAGTGTAAGAGGACTAAAAGGCTTTGTCACATAATCATCTGCACCCATTTCTAAACCTAACACTTGATCAGATTCACTATCCTTTGCAGTTAACATAATAATTGGAACAGTAAACTTCTCTTCGCGAATCTTTCTGCAAATAGTTACTCCATCCATACTTGGCAGCATCCAATCAACAATTAGCGCATCCCAAGTTTCACTTTTAAAGCGGTTATAGCCTTCTAGACCATCATTTACAAATTCACCCTCAATTCCTTCTTTTGCAAAAAACATTTCAATCATCGAGCAAACACTCTTACTATCTTCAATCACTAATATTCTCAAAATGCTCATCTCCTAAATAAAAACGTGGAAGTACCTTATTAAAGACAACTGCAATCCATTTAATATAGATAAATGATTCTTACTTTTTAGTTTATCTCAAATTTTATGCATATCAACAATTAAGACCATTCTTCCCGACTAATTAATACTTTGTTCATAGTTTTTTAATATTTCATTTAAAAATTTTGGCTCTCTTAAAATTGTCTGTTGATTTCCGCTCCAGGCGCTTCGCTTTCCGCGGACGTTCCGGGGAGACTCCTCGTCGCTTCGCTCCAATCAACAGGTGTGTTAAATCAATATAATCTTTAACATAGCCAAAAGCATAAAAAAGAGGCTTGAATTTATATTCAAGTCCTCTTTTTGGAAAGTGTTAAAAAACTTTTGATGGTGCTCCAGTAAACAATGCTTCAGCGTTCCTGCCTAGCATTTTATCGATTTGTGTCTCTGTTACGCCATTCTCTCTAAGTGTTGGTAGGATGTTTTCAAAGATATGACCAGGGTGCCAATTCTCCATTATTTTCATCACTTGCTCGTTCATAATTGGAGGCCGTCCTAACCAAATATTAACGGAATCATGAGCTAGTAAAATTTGATCTTCGTAACCAGCATCCAACAAATCCATTAAAGTTGCCACTCTTTCTTGGTCGAATGGTGCTCCAACCATTCCTTGGATTCCAAACCGGTCAAACCCGATTCTGACTCCCTGGTCCATGACTTCCTTATGGTATTCAGGGTTAGTATTGCCGCACATATGACCAATAATAATCTTACTTGGGTCAGCACCAAGTTCAATTAACATTCTCGCCTGATCTGGACCCATTGTTCCTTCTTGTGTATGAGTTAAGATTACGATGCCAGTTTCCTTTTGTACCCTTGCTGCAGCCCGGAAGAACATTTTTTCATACTCAGTAATCTGGTCTTTGCTGGATGCTAGCTTAATAATGCCTGGTTTAACTCCTGTTCCGGCAATTCCTTCTGATATCTCTTTTTTAAACATTTCATAAATTTCTTCTTCAGCAGTACCTAATGCCTGTCTGAACTTGAAGTATGGAGGAGCCCCCTCCCCTTCATAATAATATCCGGTCGCACAAATAATTTGTAATCCAGTTGCTTCTGAAACTTTTTTTAAGAATTGTGGATCTCTACCACATTCATTAGGAGTCGGGTCCACAACCGTTTGAACACCAAAACTCTGCATTTGTCTTGCTACAGCAATTGCTGCTTGTAAGAATTCTTCTTCCTTAAAAGGACCTAGTGTTACATCACCTTGGAATCCTGGGTATCCAAAAATAAAGTGTTCATGAATAAGTGTCTTTCCAAGCTTATCAACGGGAATTGGACCTGTAACTGTTTCAACATTTTTCATAAATTGGTTCACCCTTTCAATTTTCTACTAAAAATCAGAAAAATGGATAGATTAGTATGGGTAGACTAGGTGCTAACTGTTTATGGTTCTAAAATGAGTTTTCCTTGTGTTTTCCGTGATTGTAAAAGGGTATGGACTTGTGCTGCTTCCTCTAATGGGAAAACCCCGCCTATTGTAAGTTTTAGTTTCCCTTCACCTAGATAGGTAAGAAGCTCTACTAAACTAGGTAGCAATAATTCTTGTTTTCTCATAATTTGTGGCAGAAAGAATCCGATCACTGATTGATTTCCTGCCATTAGTGAGGATGGATAGAAACGACTTTGTTCCCCGCTTGCGGCACCAAAGATGACAAGTCGACCAAATGTGGCCAGACACCTGACGGTTTTATTGAAAACTTCCCCGCCGACCATTTCTAGGGCAACATTTACCCCCTTACCTTCTGTTGCCTCGATGACCTGTTTTTCCCAGTCAGGCTCAGTATAGTTGATTAGTACATCTGCTCCCATTTCACGAGCTAACGCTAATTTTTCATCGGAGCTTGCGGTAGCAATTATTTTTCCTGCACCGAATAATTTAGCAAGCTGTACAGCGATGGTACCTACGCCGCCCGCAGCCGCATGAACGAGGACACTTTCCCCCTTTTCTAAACGACCCATTGTTTTTAAAATATGATAAGCACTTAAACCTTGGAGTGGTAGGGCAACTGCTGTATGAAAATCTAATTGTTCAGGGATTGGAATTAGAGCACGTTCATCGGCTAGAGCAAATTCAGCATATCCTCCCGATTCAATTAACGTAACAATTCTGGTCCCTGGCTTTACTTTTGTTACATTTTCTCCCACTTCAGCGACAATACCCGCAATCTCAGCACCGGGTATGAACGGAAGAGGTGTTTTTACCACATATTGTCCTTCTCTTCGCGCTGTATCAGCATAGTTCACACCAATAGCCTTGATTTCTATCAGTACTTCGTGACCTTTAGGAACAGGTCTTTCAATATCCACTAGATTTAATACTTCCGGCCCACCATATTCCTTTAATTGTACTGCTTTCATACCATTCATCTCCTACTTCCCTTTAAAAGCTGGTTTTCTCTTTTCTTTAAATGCTGCAATGCCTTCTTGGTGGTCCTCTGTCTGTACCATCAGTGTCTGGATCAGACGCTCCTGTTCAAGAATGTCCGCTAGTGAGGATGTGAATGCTTGATCAATTAACTTCTTTTGCTTTCCATATGCTTTTCCAGGACCATGTGCTAATTTCAGAGCAAATTTCGTTGTTTCCTCCTGAAGCTTTTCAACTGGAACAAGGTAATTAATGACCCCCAGCTGATATAATCTTTCTGCTGGAATTGGTTCAGCTGTAAACAAGAATTGCTTTGCTAAATGTGGTCCAATCAACCTTGGTAGTAAATACGAACCGCCCCCATCGGAAACCAGCCCTACCTGTGAAAAGCTTAAGGCAAATTTACTTTCTTCAGCCGCCACAATTAAGTCACAAGCGAGGGCTAAGTTGACACCGGCACCAGCCGCAAACCCATGTACTGCCGCAATAATTGGTTTTTCCGTATCTTTCATTAGTAAGATGAGTTCATTAAGCCTGCCGATATGATCGTATACTTGAACACCTTTAGCCTGCCCCATGGTTTTAACATCGCCACCAGCACTAAATGAACGGCCAGCTCCTGATAAAACAATGACCTGCACGTCCTCATCCTGTTGAGCACTATAAAGCGCATCCTTTAATCCTATTATCATTTCGGGACTAAAAGCGTTTAAGCTTTCTGGTCGATTTAAGGTTAGAGAAAGTACCGGTCCTAATTTTTCAACAATTAAATGTTCTTGAGTCATATACATCTTCCTTTCATTTCAAATAATATAGTTAAATGGTTTCTTATCACGTTTATTTAATGAGCCAACCACCGTCAACTAAAAGATCCGCTCCTGTCATATAGGATGCTTCAGGTGATGCCGCAAAAGCAATGACACTGGCAATTTCTTCAGGATTACCCACACGCTGTAAAGCTGTGTTTCTTTGTATTGCTCTTACGAATCGATCATTTTTTAAACCTTTTTCTGTTAGAGGAGTTTCAACAAATCCGGGTGACACAGAATTGACTCGAATGCCAAAAGGTGCTAATTCTAAAGCAAGTGATCGTGTGAAATTAATGACCCCGGCTTTAGCTGCACTATAATGAGGTATTTCTACACCTGCCTGATGCCCTGACAACGAGGCGACGTTGACAATTGCTCGGCTTCGTTGTTCTTCATGCTGTGCCCCTTCTATCATGATTTTTCCTAGCGCCTTTGAAACTAAAAACACACTTTTTAAATTAGCATCCTGTACATAGTCCCAGTCCTGTTCTGTTATCTCCAAAATTCTTGAATGTCGAGAACCGCCTGCATTATTTACAAGAACATGTAGGTCTCCATATTGCACTTGAACATATTCGGCTAATTCCGCTACATCCTCTGTATCTGTACAATCAGCCGTGAATATTTCAGCGAGCGGGATCTTACTAGTGCGATTGATTTCCTCCGCTGTTTTTTCGAGTTTCACCCTTGTCCTTCCAACTAAGATGACCTTGGCACCTTCGTTTGCAAGGCGAATAGCAGAAGCCCTGCCAATTCCGCTTCCAGCCCCTGTCACTACTGCAATCGATTGCGAAAACCTCATCTTCCCCACCCCCCTCATGAAAATTATTTACTTCGGAACTAGAGCTATCTTCAAACAAAGATGGTATCAATTACTACTCTTCCATTCTTTAAAACGGGAACAATTGAAGCGCTTCCTTTTGATGCTGCCAACGTCAAATCTGTTTGTTGATTATATTTTTCAAGTAATTTACCAACATAGGAATCTTGCAGTATTTCATATGAATCATCCTGGCCTCGATAAAAATACAATGCTGCTTTAGCTGCATCTGTTAGGTCATACTTCCCATTTTTCAACAAGCAATCTATGAAATGTCCAGCACCATAAAAATCTTCAAGACTTATTTCTCCTGAATTTCCGGAACAGATAACAAGAATGGTTTGATTATCGTTACATTTTTGAAGGGCATTGGCAACAGCAGGATTATTCATTATTGAAGCGATATATATTTTATCTGCAGATAGTGATTTTCTTAAAGCAACAGTTCCATTCGTAGTAGATAAAATTAATGTCCTACCGGCGATGGCTTCTCCAATTAAGGTTGGACTCGGATAAACAAACCCTTCAATGGGGTTAGCATCCAACTCACCTGCAAGAACATATTCACCTTGTTTATATCTTTTTGCGAGTTCTAAGGCTTCATTGCTGTTTAAAACGGGAATGACTTCCTTAGCACCCTCCTTTAATGCAGATACGATTGTTGTTGTTGCCAAAAGCACATCTAAAACAACGGCAATTTTATTTCCTTCTGCCAATTTCTCTTCATTAATTTCTTCTTTCTTCATGAGAAGGTGAACTTTTGTCATGCACTTTCAGCTCCCCTTTAAACCTTTTGATCAGCCACATGTGCTGCGTGCAGGATGAGATTTTTTACAAAGTGGTTAAAGTTAGCAAAACGCATATCATTTGTCTGACCTTTTTTAAAGCGATAATAGATTTGTTGTCCAATCACAGCCAGCTTAAAGTAAGCAAAGGTCAAATAGAAATTAAAGTTGGAAATATCGCGTCCACTTTTTTGGGCATAAAGCTCAATAAATTGATTTCTGGTGAAAAATCCATCATAAACAGCCGTGACTGGCTCCCTTCCAAGTCCTTTAATTAACAGGTCGGAATCATCACTTTGATTCCAATAGCTCATAGCAACGCCAAGGTCCGCCAGTGGGTCTCCAACTGTGGTCATCTCCCAATCAAATAAACCTACCATTTCTGTAAATTGCTCATTATACATGGCATTATTGAACTTATAATCATAATGAATAATTGTAGATTCATGTTCTCTAGGAATATGGTCAACTAGCCATTTTTTCAAGGTATCAACAACAGCAATCTCATCCGTTTTAGCCCTTTCATATCTGCTAATCCAACCGTGTACCTGTCTTTCCATGAAGCCTTCAGGCTTGCTAATTAATGATAGGCCTGTTTGTTTGTAGTCGATGGCATGTAGTTCTACCAATTTCTCAACCATTACTTTAGAAAGGTGGTGACAACGTTCTTTTGTCACTTGAATTCCATCTGGGAAGGAAGTGTCAATCACGATCCCATTTTTTCTTTCCATGAGGAAAAATGAACTACCCACAATTTCAAGGTTATCTGAAAAAAGAAGGGGCTTAGGTGCCACAGAAAAAATTGGATTTAACTCAGAAAGTATTTTATATTCCCGTTCCATATCATGAGCCTTCGGTGCAACTGGTCCAAGTGGAGGACGTCTTAAAACCGCTTCCCACTCACCCATTTTTAGTTGATAGGTTAAATTTGAATGACCAGCAGAGAATTGTAAAATCTCAAGTGGCCCGGCTGGCAATGTTTCAAACGTTTCACGTAAGAACTTTTCTAATACAACTAAATTCAACTCTTCTCCTTTTCGAACAGGAATTGTATCCTTATTCATTTGGCGTGGCATATGCATCCTCCTTTCAATTCTAAAAATTCAGTTTATTTAAAATAAACTGTCATTTATAAGAATGAACAAAAAAAGCTTTGAAGTTCTTCTTTTAACAAGTTAGGCAGCAGTTCACTTTTTTGTTTTTCAAAGTCAAAGTAAACCATGATTGCATTTCCCTTAGCTAAAAGTTTGTTTGTTTTAGAACAAATAATATCATGTTCTAATTGAAAACTCTTGTTTCCAATTTTAGACACATACGTTTTAATCAATAGACTTTGATCAAAATAGCCTTGCTTGATAAAATCGCATTTGGTTGAGGCAAGAATAAAATTCCAATTCCCACTATCCATCTTATAACCTAATGCTTCAATAAAGCGGATCCGTGCTTCCTCCAAATAAATGAAGTAACTTGTATTATTAATATGACCCAACGCATCTGTTTCCCCAAATCTTACAATTACCCGTATTTCATGCATCATGATGATATCCACCTCACTAAACAATGTAGATATAAATAGGTTTAATACTAACCGGTTGGTATTTATATTTCTGAAAAAGAGGGGGTATGTTTATTTAAAGTACCCTCTCTCAATTTTTCTTCAATTTTCTTGAATTCCCTTTAAAATCATTTCGACAAAAATCTCTGCGACTTCACGATCAGAGACCATGCCATTTGGATTAAACCATTGATAGCTCCAATTGGTAATACCTAGAATCCCCATAGTAACAATGCGTGCATTTAGATCTTGTCGAAACTCCTTTTTGGAAATACCATCGTTAATAAGTGCTTCAATATTTAAACGAAATTGATCCCGTTTAGGAACAATCAACGCCAGACGCTCAGAGCTTAGATTTTTCATTTCTCTAAAAAAGATCTTTGCTGCTGCTCCCTGCCGTTGAATATTCGTTATAAGCATATTCACAATCTCAAATAATTTTTGCTTACAATTTTTTGATGTATCATTTAATATTTGTTCCTGGTGGACAAGCAGCTCATTAATATACCCTAGATGGATGTCCATGAGCAGTTCCTCTTTACTTGAAAAGTAATAGTAAAAAGTCCCCTTTGTTACACCTAGAGAATCCACGATATCCTGAATCGAGGTTTCACTAAAACCCTTCTTTTCAAATAACTGGATGCTATGTCCTGTGATTTTTCCCTTCACCGTTCTGTCCCCGCAATCTGTAAAAAATGTCTAATAGAAATTATACCATACTATCGAACGCTCCTTTAATGAATGAATAAATATTTGTCCATTGTGCTTTTCACTTTCTCAATATAACGTCACCTATTATTGTTTGACCTCGTCTCTCAAGGCCCGGCGAAGGATTTTTCCCACACCCGTTTTCGGCAATTGCTCACGAAATTCAACCAAACGAGGCACCTTATATGCCGCAAGGTTCTGCCTACAGTATTGAATTATGTCTTCTTCAGTAGCATTTTCACCAGCCTTCAAAACAATCACAGCCTTCACATCTTCTCCCCTGTATGGGTCGGGAACTCCAATGCAAACTGCTTCTTGAACAACAGGATGTTCATATAATACCTCTTCGATGTCGCGAGGATAAATATTGAAGCCGCTAGCAATAATCATATCTTTTTTTCGATCGACGATGTATAAATAACCATCTTCATCTATTTTGGCAATATCGCCTGTATAAAGCCAACCATCCCGTAATGTATTAGCAGTTTCTTCAGGCATATTCCAATAGCCCTTCATAATTTGTGGGCCTTTAATGATGACTTCCCCAAGTTCACCTACAGATACCTCTTTCGTACCAGTTGCTAAATCGACAATTTTATATTCAGTAGAAGGCATTCCAATACCTACACTACCAGGTTTTCTCTCTGCAAATGGGGGATTACAATGTGTGGTTGGTGAAGCCTCAGACAGACCATACCCTTCTAAAATCTTTGAACCTGTTTTTCTTTCGAAACTACGGAGAAGCTCAACTGGCATTGGTGCACTACCACTGTTACAGGTTCGAATACTATTAATTCCATATTCCTCTGCCTTAGGGTGATTTGTAATCGCCACATACATGGTTGGAACTCCAGGGAACATTGTAGGTTGTTCATTTTTTATCGTATTAAGGACTTCTTCTAAATCAAAACGAGGAAGCATGATTGATTCCCCTGCTGTGTATATAGAAAGATTCATGCAAGAACTCATTCCAAATACATGGAAGAGTGGAATCACGGTTAAACATTTTTCCTTTCCAACTTCCAATTCATGTTTAAAAAATTCATAACACTGGATCACATTTGCTAACACGTTCTGGTGAGTCAACATAGCACCCTTAGACCGACCTGTAGTGCCCCCTGTATATTGAAGCACTGCTACATCATGTTCCGGTTCAAATTCAATTGGGACCACATTCCCGTTACCTTCTGTTAGGAAGTTTTCAAAGCTTCTATCCGGGGCAAAATCATGTCCTGTGGACTGTAAGCTAACAACAATAATATTCTTCAAATTTGTTTGAGATTGAACACTTTTCACCCTTGGATATAATGCATCAAGAACCACAATAGTTTCAGTCCCTGAATCATTTAGGATATACTCAAGCTCCCGCTCAACTGACATAGGGTTCACCTGAGTTACAATGCCCCCAGCATTAAGAATTCCATAATAGGAAATGACATATTGCGGGCAGTTCGGAAGCATGATCGCCACCCGGTCCCCTTTTTGAACCTCATTTTGTTGAAGTGCTGAGGTAAAAGCATTCGCTAAGGATTGCAATTGACCGTAGGTGAACTTTTTTCCATAAAAAGACAGGGCAAAATTGTTAGGGAATTTTGAGGCTGTATCATGAAGAATTTGTCCCATTGGTTTATTCGGAATGGTAACACTTTTTTCTATTGTTTCAGGATAATGTGCAAACCAGGCTTTGTTCTCGCTCATCCGTTCCCCTCCATGTGGTAATCATATATAATTAATACGTAAGTCCTCCACCGTCAACTGAAAGAGTGGTTCCTGTAATAAATGAGGCCTCATCTGACGCTAAGAATAAAACCGCATTTGCTACTTCATCTGGTGTGCCAATTCTTCCAAGTGCATTGGCACGAGAAATGATTGGCCACTTACGCTCGTTCTGTTTCCAGTTTTCAATTATTTTTGTGTCGATCACACCTGGAGCAATCGCATTCACCCTAATATTGTATTTTCCATACTCAAGTGCAGCGTTTTTTGTCAGTACAACTACTCCTGCTTTAGAGGCATTGTAAGCAGACATATACTTTTGACCCTTCAGTCCAAGTAAACTAGAGGTATTAATAATTGAACCACCGCCTGATTTGGATATCTCAGGGACAGCATATTTTATCCCAAGAAATACCCCTTTCAAGTTAATATCTACTACTCGGTCCCATTCCTCTTCTGCCAAATCCACACTCCGTACTTCGGAATTACCAATACCCGCATTGTTGAACATAATATGTAAGCCACCAAATGTATTGGATGTAATCTGAATTAACTGCTTGATTTGTTCTGAATCGGCTACATCCGTTTTAACAAAAATAGCCTCTCCTCCTGCCTCTTTTATGAGGCTGACGGTCTCTTCACCCATGATAGAATTAATATCTGCTACCGCAACCGTCGCTCCTTCTTTGGCAAAACGGACGGCGGCTGCACGTCCGATGCCGCTTCCGCCGCCTGTTACAATTGCAATCTTTTTATTTAATCTCATAGGTACCAGCCCTTCTCTATCTAGTTCACAAATTAGCTATCGTTTTTATTGATATTTACGTAGTTCGAGTTTTGCCAGCTGAGCACGATGAACTTCATCTGGACCGTCAGCCAATCTCAATGTCCTTGCATTTGCCCATTGAGCTGCTAATGTAAAATCATTAGAAACCCCAGCAGCACCTAATGCTTGAATTGCACGGTCAAGCACACGCAATGCCATAGATGGCGCAACGACCTTAATCATGGCAATTTCTGTTTTTGCTTCTTTATTACCTACAGTATCCATCATGTAAGCAGCTTTTAAAGTTAGCAACCTAGCTTGTTCAATCTCAATCCTTGAATCAGCAATCCACTCCCCAATCACTCCTTGCCGGGAAAGTGGCTTTCCAAAAGCGCTTCGACTTTGAACACGCTTACACAATTCCTCAAGTGCTCGCTCAGCAGCACCGATTAATCTCATACAGTGATGAATTCTTCCAGGTCCCAGTCTACCCTGAGCAATAGCAAATCCCTTTCCTTCTCCCCAAAGAATATTGTCTGCAGGAACTCTTACATTTTCATAAGTAATCTCACCATGTCCATGTGGAGCATGATCGTACCCAAACACTGGCAGCATCCGTTCAATCTTTACCCCAGGGGTATCAAGAGGAACTAGAATCATAGATTGTTGTTCATGACGGTTAGCATGCAGATCTGTTTTCCCCATAACAATCGCTATTTTACAGCGAGGATCACCGGCTCCAGATGACCACCATTTTCGTCCATTAATGACGTATTCATCACCGTCGCGTTCAATTCGTGCTTCAATGTTGGTCGCATCAGAGGAGGCCACAGCTGGTTCTGTCATCGAGAAACATGACCTAATTTCCCCTGCCAGCAGTGGTTTCAGCCATTCTTCCTTATGCTGTTCCTTTCCATAACGAACAATGACTTCCATATTACCTGTATCAGGTGCACTACAATTAAATACTTCTGGTCCAATTAACGAACGCCCCATTATTTCGCAAAGAGGAGCATATTCCAAATTGGTTAGGCCTGCACCATATTCACTTTCAGGTAAAAATAAATTCCATAAACCCTCTGCTTTTGCTTTTTGCTTTAACTCCTCCATGATTGGCGGGACAGCACTCCAACGGCTTTCCTGTTCATTTAATTGCTGCTCGTACACAGATTCATTTGGGTAAACAAAAGCCCCCATGAATGCAGTTAACTTTTCTTGCAGATCTTTAACCTTTTGAGAATATGAAAAATCCAATCTCTCCACTCCCTTCTCCATACTAACCAGTTAGTATGTTATAAGTTTAATTATACTCCCAAAACTTAAATATTCAAATTCTTTTCTAAATATTCTAATAAATTTAATATACGTTTACAATCCATTTAATATTCTTGTTGTAAAAAAAAGGCCGAGAAGATCTCGAACCTTTTTCCATTAGTATCTCTTGAAAGATTTTTTCTGCTTATTCATCACTTCATACGATTTTTCGATAATATCTGTTAACACATCACCCTTATAAATTCTACCAAGCTTCAGTCCTTGTTGATAATATTCGACAATTTCGTCAAGTTTTGCTGAGGTATCTTTGGTGATTCTTACATTCAATTGAATTCTTTCGTTATCAATCATGATAGCATCTCCTATAAAACTGTTATCTCCTTGCTAGCATTCATCTACATATTACAACACTGCTACTATACTATATTTCTACAAATTTTTCATTACTTTCATAAAAATATAAAAAGTACTGGTTCACCCAGTACTTCCTACTTCAAAGTAAGTTTCTAGTTGTTTCATCCACTAATAATTACCGAATTCGCTTTCAGGTGTTTGAATTATGACAGGCAGTTTACTAGGATCTACCCATTTAAGAATGGACAGGACATTATTTTGTACCGTTCCTGTACATCCCAGTGTATAACTACTTGCCACATGGAAAAAGATTGCAGAACCAGCCCCAGGAATTCTCTCCACCGTATTATAATTAATAACAAATCCATAATTATAGGCTGGAATATTCATTTTTTCCGCACTTGTCCATCGACTATTATTTTCTGATTGTTTTTGCCAAGTATTATATAGCGAAGATGCCGGGTCATCGACCCATACATCATCACTTGTAATTTGCCGATATGGCAGTTTTATTCCAGGGTTTTGATAACGTCCGAATGCGGTTCCTATCGAAAATTTCCCTCTTGGAGACTTTTTTGCCCCTTCTTTCATTATGGTAGCAAAGCCTTCTTTTCCAATAAATCCTGCTATATTTTGTTTTTCATACCACTTGCTATCCACTTTTTCAAAGGTTCGTATTTTTGCAACATTAGTGGAATAACCTGATGTCGTAACGAGGATTAACTGATTATTATCATCAATGGTAGTAAACTGATCCGCAATTGTACTAGGAATCCAGCATCCATTACGATTAAAGTAATACCATCTTTCTAAATAAATCCAGCCAACTTGCATCGCTCCAGATTGATTTAAATAATACCAACGGTCATTTTGTAATATCCAACCTTTTTGCATTTCACCGTTTTTACTAAGGAAGTACCATTTTCCATTATCAAGTAACCAACCTTGCTGCATTGCACCATTATCCGCAAGGTAATACCACTTCCCTGCTAAATAGATCCAGCCTGTTTGCATTTTTCCTGAAAGGTCAAGATAATACCATTTACCCCCGTTAAAAAGCCAACCTCTTTTCATTGACCCACTGCTTTCAAGGTAATACCATTTTTCGTCATCTTTTAACCATCCACGCTGCATTACCCCATTATTATTCATAAAATACCATTTGCCATTATCATATAGCCAACCTTTGTGAAGTGTTCCATCACTGTGGTTAAAATAATACCAATTGTCTCCAAGAGCTACCCAGCCCTTCACAACTAGGTTGTCTTTGTAATAATACTGTTTTCCATTCTCTTCATACCAACCATTGTTCGTAACTTCTTCATTTGCAAATGTTGGTAATGGATGCAGTACTATTACTGTTAAAGTAAGTAAAAGAAAAATCCTTAATCTCAAGTCTTTTTTAACCTCCTTTGACATTTTACAACAGTAAATACTATTCTATAGGAATATCGGTTTCTATTAAACCTACCAAATTACCATTTTATCAAGAGCAAAAAAAATCGCCCATCAAATGTTGGGCAAGCTCTAATATATTTAACTATATGGTTATTGATTGTTTTGCTTGAGTGTTTATATAGTGATTTTGAAGCCATGTTTCTAGCTGATTCTTTAATTCAGGATGGATTGGAAGGTCTCCTTGTGCCACAATGTCTTTTTTCATCGTAAAAATAGTTGAATTATATGTGACAAGTTTACAAGAGTGTGCCATATTTTCAATTACCTTAAATTGTACATCTCCTTTAACGTAAAGAGGTAAATCGTTCAGGACTGCTGGATTCGCCTGAACGTCGCGTGCCCCAGTTATGGCAAGAACTGGACATGTTACTTTTGATAAATCCTCTCTAACATTATAATTAAAATGTTCTCGCATCCATTTCGCATTTGTTTTAACAAAGTTTACTTTCATCACATCATCCGTTGACTGAAGTACCTTATTAATGGCTTTTTGCGCCTGTGTTTCCACTTTATTATGTGTACCAAATAGACGTAATAAAAATCCTTGAAATCCCTTTGCATGTTTGATGTCATCAACTGCAAGATCCCTCTGCCGTTTTAATGCTTCGCTTATTCTTTCAACAGCACCTGAAAGTAGAATCAACCCGCCAAGACTTTCCCGTGCCGCAACAGCAGCTCCAATAGTACAGCCTTCGCTATGCCCAAGGACAATAACACTTTCCGAGTCTACTTCAGGAAGACTTTTCAAAAAATGAACAGCGGCCTGTGCATCATCCACCAAATCCCATAATCCAGTTGTTAAAAAGTCTCCTTCACTTTCCGCAACACCTCGTTTATCATATCGAAGAGTAATATATCCAATAGATGTTAAAAATTCAGCCAATTGACGATATAGTTTAAGATCCAATTTTTTGTTTACTTTTCCATTACGGTCTAATTTTCCAGAACCCACTATAATTAAAATCGCTGGGCTTTTTTCAATCCTCATTTCTGGCATACTTAATGTTCCTTTAAGTGCTACGTGGCCTTGAATGGTGACATCTTTTTCTTTAAATTTCATTAAAAAATCCCCCTATTGCTCTTTAATTTGCTCAGGAATAATTACTGATGCAAGCGTTCTTCTTTTTCTACCTTTTTCCGGTTTATTTTGAGTAACCTTGGAATAGACTGAAACAAGTTCTTTTATAAAATCAGCAAACTCCTCATCAGTTAAATAAACTGACGTTTGCCGAAAAGATACACCATCAATAGCTAAATCAATTTTTTCTTGTTGCAAATACCTCTCGTATTCCCCCATTAAATTCGCCATGAATTTTATAAATAAACCCATATGTTCATCCTTTGAGAGTTTATTTAATTCCTCAATTCCTAAAGTCATCTTGTTTGGGTCATTGATTGAAAACACCTTTTCAACCGTACCTCGGTTTGGTATTTCATCAATGATATGAATAACCTCTGCATCAACAAGCTTTTTAATATGACGATACAAGGATGCTTGAGGAATATCAGGAAGTAGATCTTTTATTTGCTGTACTGTTATTTGTTGGTTTATTAAGGATTGGATTATTCTCATCCGTACCGGATGTAGGATCACATCAACCGTTGATTCTTTTATCATGAATTTCTTCTCCTGTTTTTTATTATCATTATCAATAATGATAATAATACATATTCTTTTATTTGTAAATGCAAAATGGATAATTAATGCAAGTTTTCCTTTTTTACCTATATTGATTTCTTTCTTACTTTTTACATGGATTGGCAATCTTCTACTTATATTATAATGAGGAGGGTTACGATATGATGTTGTCTTGGATATTTAGTGTTTTGATGGTGGCCCAATCAGTAGTTTCCCCGGACCACTTAGAAATTACAAAGGACGGCTACAATATAACAACTTTAAACCGGATGGATTTTTCTAATCCCAATATTGATTTACCAATAATAGATAATGGAAAATATAATCAGTTTTTAGATCAACTCGATAAACAATTTACTACTCAGCCTAAAAATGCATACATAAATCAACAAGGAACCATAATTGCAGAACAGGTAGGTTCTCGTATTAACCGCCAAGCCTTTACAGAACAATTTTATTCTTACTTTTTTTCACGTCGTCACGGTACATTAGAAATTCCTATGCTCCCGGTCTATGCAAAAGTGGATAGTGAATTACTTGGAGAGATTCGAAGCTTACGTATTGGACGGTATGTAACAACCTTTAATCCTAGTAACATAACGAGAACCACTAATATTCAGTTAGCCGTCAAAGCGATTAATAATACTGTTGTTTTTCCTGGGGAAACCTTTTCTTTTAACAGAGTCGTTGGTAAAAGAACTGTTGCAAAAGGCTATTTACGAGCACCTGTTATTATCAGAGGAGAATATTCGGAAGATATCGGGGGAGGGATCTGCCAAGTATCCTCCACTTTATTTAATGCTGTTGATAACGCTGGTTTAAAAATTGTTCAGCGTTTTTCTCATAGCAAAAAAGTTCCCTATATCCCGCCTGGGCGAGATGCCACTGTTAGTTGGTATGGTCCCGACTTTGAATTTAAGAACATGTATAACCAACCTATTTTAATTCAGGCAAGGACAATAGGGCATCTGTTGATAATTAAACTATATTCATCGGAAAATATACAATATATCCCACGCAAAGTACCAGGTCCCCCTTATTAAGCAAATGAAAAAGTCCGCATAGTGATCTGACCCAATAAAGTTAGACAAAATATTTCTATGCAACTTTTAAGACTTGAGTTCGGTACTCCACCGGACTCA
>NZ_JBDGJV010000030.1:0-34239 GCF_057656715.1 Neobacillus sp. Soil_C_43 | reverse complement strand
GGTCGGGAAGACAGGATTCGAACCTGCGACCCCTTGGTCCCAAACCAAGTGCTCTACCAAGCTGAGCTACTTCCCGTAATAAGAATGGCGCGCCCGAAAGGAGTCGAACCCATAACCTTCTGATCCGTAGTCAGACGCTCTATCCAATTGAGCTACGGGCGCAACTTTTAAAATCAACTTTCAAAGTATATCATGCCCAGTTTGGTTTGTCAATAAAGTTTTTGGTGCGGCCGAGAGGACTTGAACCTCCACGGGGTTGCCCCCACTAGGCCCTCAACCTAGCGCGTCTGCCATTCCGCCACGACCGCATTATAATTAGCGACAAAAACAATCATAACACGATAGCTACTTTATTTCAAGAGGAAATGATTGGTTGGTGCGGGTGAAGGGAGTCGAACCCCCACGCCTTGCGGCGCCAGATCCTAAGTCTGGTGCGTCTGCCAATTCCGCCACACCCGCATATTTTAATAAATGGTGAGCCATGAAGGACTCGAACCTTCGACCCTCTGATTAAAAGTCAGATGCTCTACCAACTGAGCTAATGGCTCATACTAAGATGTTTCACTAATCTTTTATACCGTTAGTCAGATGGTCAATAAAAGAAAAATGGCTGGGCTAGCTGGATTTGAACCAACGCATGTCGCAGTCAAAGTGCGATGCCTTACCGCTTGGCTATAGCCCAATATTATAAGAAGTAACTATAAAGATTAAGAAACAGGAAATGAGTCAATGTCACTCCCCGTCCCTGATGACCCTTACGGGATTCGAACCCGTGTTACCGCCGTGAAAGGGCGGTGTCTTAACCGCTTGACCAAAGGGCCATAAAATATTATGGCGGAGAAGGAGGGATTTGAACCCTCGCGCCGGTCACCCGACCTACACCCTTAGCAGGGGCGCCTCTTCAGCCTCTTGAGTACTTCCCCATAATGGCTCCGCAGGTAGGACTCGAACCTACGACCGATCGGTTAACAGCCGATAGCTCTACCACTGAGCTACTGCGGAATAATGATTATTTAGTTTCAACAAGGCGTTTGCCCTGTCGACTCTTTACATTATAATGACGGTTCAACAGAAAGTCAACATAGATTTTAGATAAAATTAAATTCCAGATTTTTCACTCTATCCTACTATTATTTCCTTAGCTTTCACAAGCTTGCCTCGGCATTTGCCACAAACATATCTGCTGGTATTGATACTTCTTTTTCTTGTATAGGTGATCTGGCAATTGGAACACTGGTATATTAGGAGTTTTTTCGCTGAACGCTTTACCTTTTTATCCGGGAGCTGAGAACAGAATCGAGGAGCTTTTACTTTTTTCAACAATGACTTAAAGTCTGCATCTTTATGCTGATAGCCTTTCCCCTCAAGATGAAGATGATAATGACACAGTTCATGTTTAATTATGCCGATTAGCTCATCTTCCCCTAACTGATCTAAGTACTTTCTATTGATCTCTATATTATGTGTCCCTAGTAGATATCTTCCTCCTGTAGAACGTAATCTCGGGTTAAAGGTCGCTTGGTGACAAAAAGGTTTTCCAAATGACTCATCAGATATCTTTTCGACCAATATTTGCAATTCCTGCTCGGTCATTTTACCTTTCACCCCTTTTTTCGCGAACATGACAACCTATTATAGCATATATTGTTTATACCATTAATGGTGACGAACTTTTCGGGAGGTTTCATTATGCCAAATTGGTTGCAAAACCAAATGAAAAGGGCTTTCTATGAGAAGGACCGCTACCAGATCAAACTATTAAACCAGTGCTGGTTTTTTTACAGAAAAAAACACTGCTCATAAGAAAAGCTCAAGCGCCTTGGTCAGCCCCGACAGGCAAATGTTCTTCTGCAAGAAAAGTCGCTCTTTGACTTTTATTACAGAAGGTTATTTGACCCGAGGGGCTAGGCGCTTGAGCTGGACAATTCTCGAAGCCGCATGCATTCTTTTAATTAAACAAAGCAGTGTTTCCTTTTTTCATTATTGTTTTGACGGTGGTAGCATCGTTAACGCGACCCTACCCTTTTTCATATCAACCGAATCCACCCACACGGTCACAACATCTCCAACAGAAACAATATCCAGTGGATGCTTGACAAAGCGGTTGCTTAGCTTAGATATATGAACTAAACCGTCTTGTTTCACGCCAATATCAACAAACGCACCAAAATCAACGACATTTCGAACGGTACCTTGAAGCTCCATTCCCGCCTTCAAGTCTTCGAGCTTTAAAACGTCTTTTTTCAGTAGTGGTCTTGGTAAATCATCACGCGGATCACGTTCAGGTCTGACTAAAGCATCAATAATATCCTTTAAGGTTAACTCACCAATCGATAACTCTTCAGAAACAGACTTTAGATCAAGTCCGCTAAGCGCGACTTTTAATGCTTCCGTTCCTAAGTCATCCGTTGTAAAGCCTAACTTTGATAATAACTTCTTAACCTCATCATAATTCTCCGGATGAATGCCCGTGCGATCTAGCGGCTGCTTCCCGTCTAATACCCGTAAGAAGCCAATCGCTTGCTCATATGTTTTCGCACCTAAGCGAGGAACTTTTTTTAATTGAACCCTGCTGGTGAATTTCCCTTCCTCTTCACGCTTCTTAACAATATTGTTTGCAGCCGTTTTATTTAGACCTGCCACGTACTGTAGCAAGGAGGAAGAAGCAGTATTTACATTTACACCTACACGGTTAACTGCTGTCTCAACGACAAAATGGAGTGATTCGGATAAACGCTTTTGCGTTACGTCATGCTGGTACTGACCAACACCCACTGATTTCGGGTCAATCTTCACCAACTCGGCAAGCGGATCCTGCAAACGTCTTGCAATAGAAACTGCACTTCTTTCTTCAACCTGGAAATCAGGAAACTCTTCTCTAGCAATGTCAGAGGCAGAGTACACGCTAGCACCCGCTTCATTCACAATTAAATAAAAGATTTCCTCATTCATTTCTTTTAAGATATCAGCAACAAACTGTTCCGTTTCCCTTGAAGCTGTTCCATTTCCGATTGCAGCCATTTCCACCTTATACTCGCGCAAAATTGAAATAAACTTTTCACGGGCTTCTTTTGTTTTCGAAACCGGTGGATGCGGATAAATTACATCAATCTTTAATACCTTACCCGTTTCATCAACGACTGCTAATTTACAGCCTGTCCTGTATGCAGGGTCGACACCGATAACCACTTTTCCTTTTAACGGCGGCTGCAATAACAGATTCCTTAAGTTTTCAGAGAAAATATGTATGGCTTGTTCTTCCCCTTTTTCGGTTAACTCACTACGAATTTCGCGTTCGATCGATGGCTGAATAAGTCTCTTATAACTATCTTCAAGCGCCTCTACTACAACCTGTGCTACTGGAGAGTGTTGATTACGAATCCATTTTCCTGAAAGGTAGGTCAAGATTAAATCGACATTCATTTTGATTGATACCTTCAGGATGTCTTCCTTCTCCCCGCGATTCAAAGCAAGCGTGCGGTGGGGCACAATTTTATTAACGGGTTCTTCATATTCATAGTACATTTCGTACACGTTTTTCTCATCTTTTTCCGCATCTTTTACAACTGAAGCAACGGTGCCAGATTTAAATGTCTCTTTGCGAATCCATTTGCGGCTTTCCGCATCATCTGAAACCATTTCTGCAATGATGTCTTTCGCACCAGCAATTGCCTCTTCAATTGTGAGAACTTGTTTTTCCTCGGATAAGAATTCCTTTGCTTTTCCTTCGATACTCTCTTTTGGAAAAGTCATCAACCACTCCGCAAAAGGCTCTAATCCTTTTTCTTTCGCAACTGTCGCTTTTGTCCGTCTCTTTTGTTTATACGGGCGGTATAAATCTTCCACTTCTTGAAGCTTTTCAGCTTTTGTAATAGCTTGATTGAGCTCGTCCGTTAGTTTTCCTTGCTCCCCAATAATTCGAAGGACCTCTTCTTTTCTTTGTTCAAGATTCTGTATGTACTGCCATCTCTCTAAAATATTTCGAATTTGAACTTCATCAAGAGCTCCTGTCATTTCCTTGCGGTAACGAGCGATGAAGGGAACTGTGTTACCTTCTTCAAGTAATGAAATGACACTCTTCACTTGTTTATAAGAAATTGCTTGTTCAGCAGCGATTTTTCTTAGTAATTGATCATCTTTTACAACCGTATCATTCACAAAACAATCCTCCATTTTCGTATATATGTATCAAGTGTGTTATTGCTTCCCTTACATATTGTACCAAAATCCAGGAAGCGTTTCATCAAAGCTACCAAAAGCATTTGTTAAAAAAAAGAAAAGCAAGCTGGCGTAGCTTGCTTTAGGCAGAATTATAGTATGAGGTCAGAATATGTATGAAAAAACGCTCTTTTAGTAAAGAGCGTGCTGTAAAACTAAAATTCGATGAGACCTAAACTTACTTGCAAGGCTTCATCCACTTTCTCCATCATTTCGTCATCGAGATGGGTAATTTTATCGGTTAACCGCTGCTTATCAATTGTACGAATCTGCTCTAACAGAATGACCGAATCTCGTTCAAATCCGTAGCGCTTCGCATCAATTTCTACATGAGTAGGAAGCTTAGCTTTTTGAATTTGAGCTGTAATCGCTGCAACAATCACTGTGGGACTAAACCGATTCCCGATGTCGTTTTGGATGACAAGTACTGGTCGGACGCCGCCTTGTTCAGAACCAACAACTGGGGATAGGTCCGCGAAATAAACGTCACCACGCTTGACAATCAAAGGATTATCCTCCGCTTACAAGACGTTCAACTGTGTGTTCTGCCTCATATTCTGCTTGAAATGCTTCTGACGCAATTCTAAGATTAATTTTAGCCATTTCCATGTACCCACGTCTCATTGACTCGCGAATTTGTCTCTTTTTACGTTCGCGTAGATACATTTTTGTTGCCTGGTAGATAAACTCGCTTCGGTTCACATTTTCTTGCTTAACGAAACCATCTAATTCCGTTAAAAGATGTTGCGGTAATTTCACTAAGATTTCCGTAGTTGCGCCGGATTCAGACACAAACATACACCTCCACCATC
The DNA here is from genome assembly GCF_057656715.1 of Neobacillus sp. Soil_C_43. NCBI lineage: Bacteria > Bacillati > Bacillota > Bacilli > Caryophanales > Bacillaceae > Neobacillus > Neobacillus sp. Soil_C_43. The sequence goes on along the minus strand of NZ_JBDGJV010000030.1, from coordinate 29,209 downwards.
ACTACACACCAATATAATTTATCTGTACCATATTTAATAATAACACTATTCAACCTTAATTCATAGACTAAATATAATTCTACTGTATTATAAGCCAATAAAAGATGCTTTTATGCACAAATTACCGCAATAACATAAATATGTTTAAATTTCTTTATTTAGGCCTGATAATTGTTCAACAAATCATTTTTTAAATCGACAATTTTGTCGCCCTTTTTATAAAGGCGAGGAACTCGATTTGCAATGATACAAGGCACTTCATAGTTGATTGTTTCGAGTTTTTGAGCGATTTCATTCACAGATATGAATTGGTTTTCTTGCTTTCCAATTAGAGTAACCGTGGTTCCAACCGGTACATATCTAGGGAGACGTATCATACATTGATCCATACAGATTCTGCCGACTATTGGCGAACGTTCACCAGCGACCAGCACTTCCTGACCTTGTAGCTTACGAAGCCAACCGTCTGCATAACCAATAGGAATAGTCCCAATCCACTCTTCCTCTTCACTTTCATACGTCGCCCCGTAACTCACTTTATCACCTTTTGTCAGTTTTTTCACATGGACAAGCCGTGAATGTAAGGAAAAGGCTTCTTTTATCGGAAAAGGGATTTCTTTTTCCATTTCTAAAGATGGGGTCAGTCCGTACATCGCAATCCCTATTCGAACCGCGTTAAAATAGGCCTTTGGAAACCGTATAGCAGCGGCACTATTACTTGAATGCACGAATTTCGGACGTTCAGGCAAAGCCGCAATCATTTTTTCAAATAACTCCAGCTGCTGCTGAAAGTAGCTTCGGTCCAGTTCATCCGCTGTTGCAAAATGAGTATACACCCCTTCTAGCACCAAGCGATCATCCACACCGATGAGTTGATGAATAGTGTGTAGCTCCTCTACACTTCGGACACCAATTCTCCCCATACCCGTATCTACTTTGATATGAAGAGCCACTGATTGATCTGTTGTTAGATGTTTTTTTGCTTCTTCCAGCCATTCCTTTTGAAAAACAGTAAGGGTGATTGAAAACTTAGCTGCCATACTGATATCTTCAGGCCTCGTCGCTCCTAAAACAAGAATAGGTGCGTCAATCCCTTTATTTCTCAAGGCAATCGCTTCATCCATGAAGGCAACCGCTAAATAAGATGCACCTGCAGCCAAAGCTGTTTTTGCGACCTGTACATCCCCATGACCATAAGCATTCGCTTTTACTACTGCAATAATTGAAATCTGTTGAGGCAGATGTTTTTTAACGGAGGTGACATTCTCTGAGATACAATCTAGGTCCACTTCTGCCCATGTATCCCGATAGAAATATCCTTGCTCTTCCATACTTCCACTTCCTAATTGTATTTAACACATTAAATTATTTTATCACAAAAAATAACAGACTGCTTTTTCAAGTTACTATATAACAACTTTTACAAAAAGAAAACAGACCCATAATGGGCCTGTTTCATTGATTCCTTATTATTTTACAGCATCACCCTGAACGGATTTTGCTATCTCGATCATTTCATCTTTCGTTAGGTTTTTCGATGCGATCATGTAATCGACACCACCATGTGACCAAGAAATCGAGTGATCTGATACCGCTCCAATGGTGAGACCTAAATCCACAATATCGCCTTCAACATTGGTTGGTGTGGTAGAGGCTACCTTAGCAGTTACTTTCTCTTGTACAAGTGTATATGATTTTTTACCATCATAAGTGAGGACTACTCGTTTTCCATCTTCAATCGCTACTTCTTTTTCACCAATTAACTTGGTACCTTTCAGCTCTAAAGTAGGATACTTCACGCTAAAGGATTTGTCGCCGCCCTCTGCCATTGCCGGCAAATTAAGCTGGGCACGTGTCATATTTTTCTTCATATCGAAATCGTCTTTATCGAAGCTCGCATTAAATTTGACCTTCGAAAACTCTACAGTCACAAGCGCATTTCGATCCGGATCCATTACCTTTACAACTGCCGGTGATAGGTCACCCTTATTTAGTTTAATTTCCTGGATTGGAAGCATACTATTATTTTGATAACGAGTTTTTGTTTCAAACACATAAAAGTCTTTAGTAGAGGAGAACTTGGCCTCTTTGTCCGCAACAATATCCTTAATTAGTGATTCATACAAATATGCCTGGCTGCTGTTTTGCGGCCAATCACTTTGGAAACGGAAACTTTTATTTAGGGCAGGTGTAAGAACAAATACCCCTTGGTTATTTCTTAAAATCATTTGACTTTGGTCTTTTTCGGCATTCTTTAAATTGACGCGATAGAAAGTAGGATCCTTATGCCAGATTTCCACGTTATAAACTTGTGAATCTGCCCCCATTTTCAATGTCATCTTTGCATTCACTTTGTAGCTCGATAAATCTCCTAATTTACCATTTAACTCTTTCACCACGTCATCTTGTGATTTAGAGCCACAGGCAGCTAGTAAAAAGATGACCATCAGTCCTGTCATGAGCAGCACTAACTTTTTCTTCATTCCTTCAACCCCTTCTTGTCTCATTTCATATGATTATAGAGAAGAGAAAGGCAGGGATCAGGCAAATGACCATAGCTGACCTTGTCTCTCCTATTTCCCTATGAATATATGAGACAACCTTAGGGTTTATGACTAAAGAGGTTGCCAAGCTATCTATATTTGTTCAATATGATTAGTCTGTTGATTTCCACTCCAGGCACGAGCGGTTCGTGGGCGTTTCGGCGAGCCTCCTCGGCGCTCACGCCTGCGGGGTCTCTCCTGAACCGTACTCCCACAGGAGTCTTCGTGCCTTCCGCTCCAATCAACAGGATGCCAATTCAACAAGAAACTTAACAGAGAAATTTTCAAGAAAGGTCTTTCCCAATCTCTTCAATCACCACTTGTGCCACTGCGTAGTCTCTGCTGTGTGAGATGGATAGATGGGCCTGGACGTTTGGTTTTACTATATGAGGTTTGCCGAGTTGATCGCTAATTATTTCAATATCTAGGAAGGATAGTTCTTTTCCAATCCCTGTTCCTGCCGCTTTTGAGAATGCCTCCTTAGCTGCAAATCTCCCTGCCAGAAACTCTACCTTGCGCCTTTCTGATAGGGTTTCGAATGTATCCCTTTCACGAGCAGTTAATATTCGGTCAATTAACTTCGTTTGTCTATTCAATATGTCCTGAACCCTTGAAAGTTCAATAATATCAATTCCAATTCCTTTAATCATCGTGCATCATTCCTTCTATTTATATTGTCATCGGCATAATAGTGTACAAGACAGAAATTAAGGTTATCATGATAGTGAGAGGAGGGTGTTCATGTTTACAAGGACTGAAAACGTACGTGAGTTTATTCGTTTCTATCCCGTTGTTTCAATTATCGTCAGCATTCACTTAGTATTATATCTTTTAACCATCTTACCCATATTCCCAAACTATTGGTTTTTTGAAAATTTTTCTGGAGTCAATCTTTATATTATGGAAGGGCAATTTTGGAGGCTAATTACACCGACTTTTATGCACAGTGGTTTCTCTCATATGCTATTTAATAGTTTTTCGCTGGTGCTATTCGGACCTGCACTGGAGCGGATGCTAGGTGGAGGAAGATTTTTACTTGTGTATCTTCTCTCCGGACTAATAGCCAATGTGGCTACACTGCTGCTAGAACCATTAACATATACTCATGTCGGCTCAAGTGGAGCGATTTTTGGGCTTTTCGGCTATTATATAGCCATCGTTATCTTCCGAAAAAATATGATGACAAAACAAAACTCACAAATTATCATCACACTCAGTGTAGTCAGTTTAATTATGACCTTTCTTCAGCCAAATATTAATATTACGGCGCATCTTTTTGGTTTGTTAGGCGGCTTTTTACTAGGCGCCATTCCTTATTATAATAAAAAAGATCTTTCTGATTCTATTAAAGGAACCGCCAACTGGGCAAACAGCAGAAAGAAAAATCTGTCCATTCAATCACCTGTGAAGGTTTTAGTATGGGCCGTCATCATTATTGTTGCCGTTCTTGGATTTTGGAGTCAAAAATAACAGGGACGCTTTCGAAGCTATCTTTCGGAGCTGTCCCTTTTCCTTTTCCCTAAAAAGGTCTATTCCATCTGAAAACTAGACTGATCGAGCCAATTTAACCCCTCATACTCCTTTAAATCCTTCACCAATTGAAAAAGCGCAGCATCTTTCTGTTTGGCCTCTATCATGCAGTGAATCTCCGGAACCGTTCCTTTTATTTCTTTTAAAAAATCCATGAACATTTCAGGATTAACATTGTCTGCATGTGCGCGAAATTCCTTTTCGGAACGAGGACTAGAGATATGCATTTTCACCGGTAGCGGCGAATGTGCCCAGGTGCTAATAATCCGCTCCCAATCTGAAACCCAATCCAAATCTTCAAAATTCGCTAAGTGGTGGTGATAATCAAACACCATCGGAATCCCTAACTTTTCACAAAGATATAATGTATCCTTTACAGTAAAAGTAGTATCGTCATTTTCCAGCATAATCATTTTTTGAAGTGAAGGCTTAATGTACGCCCAGTTATGAATAAACAGTTCCAATGCCTTTTCTTTATCCTCATATCCACCACCGACATGGAGAACACATCGGTGTTCGGTATCTATATCCATCCCTCCAAGCAGCGCTTCATGCATCACTAGGGTTTTTAATGAGTTTTTTAAAATTTCCTTATCGGGCGAATTCAAAACGACAAAATGGTCGGGATGAAAATCGATCCTCATGTTCTTTTCTTTACTATAACTGCCCAAATTTCCGAGCGCCTCTTTTAAGGGCTCCATATAGTTCCAATCTAATAATTCTCCATGATTCGCAAGCGGAATCAGACGAGAACTTAAGCGAAAAAAGTGAATTTCATTGGCAGCAGTATGTTTTAATAACCGCAAACAATTTTCTATGTTTGAGATCGCAATTCTTTCTAGTTTCCGAATGCCTGCCTCTCGGTCTTTAATCCGGCTGAATTGCGCAAAGGTCATCGTTTGAGAGGGGGAAGCATTGGCTACCTCTACGCTCATTGCTACGTATCCAAGACGAACAATTGTCATACCATCACTCCATCGTAAGAGTTTTTATTAGTATTCCCTTATTGAACATAGAAAAAAGCATGAACATAAAGTCCATGCTTCTTATTGTCTATGAATTAACGTTCTTGAAACGATCTTGGCTTAGATGGCTTGCCACCCGTTCTTTTTTCACCGCTTCTTGGTTTTACTGGTGCCTTTTTTCTGTTACGATCGCCACCACCATAAGATCCTCTAGAATCATCTCTTCTTTTACGGTCACGATCATTGTAAGACTTTCTTTCCCTTTTTTGTGGAAGCTGTTCTTCTGTCAGCTTAATCGGTGTCGTATCAGGTTCCTTCGTAAGCATCTTAAGGACAGCTGCGATAACTGTTTCTGCATCGTTTTCTTCAAGCAATTCTTGAGCAGCTGCTTTGTAGTAATGAAGATTATTTGATTCAATCGTCTGAACGATTTTTTCAACCACTGCTTTTTGTTGGCCTTCTAATGCTTCATCAAGCGTAGGAGTCTTCATTTTTTCCATCTTGCTTCTAGTCGTCTTTTCCACAACTGCAAGATAGGATTTTTCACGCGGAGTAATAAATGTTAGTGCTACACCCTTTTTACCCGCACGACCTGTACGTCCAATACGGTGAACATAACTCTCTGGATCCTGTGGAATATCAAAGTTGTATACATGCGTTACGCCAGAAATATCAAGTCCCCTCGCAGCAACATCAGTTGCAACAAGTACATCAATTGTTCCTTCTTTAAACTTGCGAAGAACAGAGATCCGTTTTGCCTGGCTTAAGTCACCATGAATACCTTCTGCTGTATATCCTCTTAAAGTTAATGCTTCTGACAACTCATCCACACGGCGTTTTGTACGACCAAATACAATGGCCAATTCTGGTGATTGAATATCAAGAAGTCTTGTTAACACATCGAATTTATTTCTTTCTTGAACTTCAAGATAGAATTGTTCAATGGAAGGAACAGTCATTTCTTTCGTTTTAACACGCACAATTTGCGGGTTCTTCATGAATTTTTCTGCCATTCTTTGAATCGGTCCTGGCATTGTCGCAGAGAAAAGCAATGTTTGGCGCTCTTCTGGAGTTGCAGCAAGAATGGATTCAATATCTTCAATGAATCCCATGTTTAGCATTTCATCTGCTTCGTCAAGAATCACAGTATTTACTGTATCTAAGCGCATTGTTTTTCTGTTAATATGGTCTAACACACGTCCAGGGGTACCAACAATGATATGAGGAGCCTTTTTGAGTGAACGGATTTGGCGGCTGATATCCTGACCTCCGTAAATAGGTAGGACACGAACTCTTTTACCCGCTCCAATTTTATAAAGCTCTTCTGAAACTTGAATCGCTAACTCACGGGTTGGTGCAATAATAATCCCTTGAATAGCATCCATTTTTGTATCAATTTTTTCCACCAATGGAATTCCAAATGCAGCTGTTTTACCAGTTCCTGTTTGAGCTTGACCGATCAAATCCTTATTTTCTAAGCTCAATGGAATTGTTTCTGACTGGATTGGTGTTGCCTCCTCAAAACCCATTTTGAGTACAGCTTTTAAAGTGGCCTGGCTTAGACCTAAATCTTCAAACTTTGTCAATGTTTTCATTCTCCTTCATCTATTTGAAAATATTTATAGTACTGAATATTTTCGTCCGATACGCATCAAAATGCCGTAGTAATCAGGTAACATCTTTATTTTACCAAAAAAAAGACATTCTCCAAAGGAGTATGCCCTTTTTGCTCGTTCTTTAGACACGTTGATGATTATCATACCACTCTTACTAGTATTTTGCAATAAAGACACGTTGCTTACTATTTCCAACAGTCTTATTGCTCCATCAAAAAGTCTAACACTTGATTAAACAGGGCACCACGTTCTTCACAATGGCAGATATGATGTTTCGATTGCTTAATATAGGTAAGTTTTTTATGTTTCGCACCTATTGTTTGATATAAATATTCAGCACTCTTAAGCGGCACAATCCCGTCACACTCACCCTGTGCAATCAGCGTGGGGACTTCCACTTGATTTAAAAGGGGCCTAATAAATGAAACAAGTTGGCGGAATTGTAAAGTAGCCGTTAAAGGTGTTTCTGTTATTTTTCTTTTATAGCGGTGAAATAATTCATTCTCTTTTAAGTTTCCTTTGAAAGCGTCAATTAGGGTCAGCTTGATATCAGTAACCAGCTGCCTTGGATTCATATAATAAGCAGCTGCGCTAAGGAGAATTAGCTTATCAACAGGATAATTGGCAGCTAGATAACTGGCGATCATCCCGCCCATGGAAAAACCCACCACATATATCTCATCACAGGTTTCGATAAGTTTTTTCAGCTCTGTCTCTGCATGGTTAATCCACTCCTGGTAATGAACTCCTTTGAGTGAACTCGTTTCACCATGTCCTGGTAGTGTGGGAACCCTAAAGTCCCAATCCGTATGTTTTTGTAAAAATTCAACTAAGGGTTCTACCTCATATGGCTCACCAGTAAAGCCATGAATACATAAACAGCCAATCATCCAGTTTCACCTGCCATATACTCCAAATTTTCCTGTATCCTATTTTTGTAACGCGGTGACGATTTCCTCCATCTTCATCCCTCGTGATGCCTTTACAAGGATTAAAGTCTGTTCATTCACATGCCTTTTTAATTTCTCAATGAGTTCTGCTTTATCACGAAAGGCAAATACACGCTGCTCCCCTAAAATCTTCTTCGCCCCTTTGGCAATGTGTTCCCCTAGAGGGCCAAAAGTAAAAAGAATATCCGTTTTTTCTGCATCCAGGCCTTCTCCGATTTGCAAGTGGTATTGCTCTTCTTGAGGCCCAAGCTCGAGCATATCACCAAGAACAAGGATTTTTCGATCATATCCTTGGAGATTTGACACTAGTTCGATCGCCGCCATCATGGAAGTAGGACTCGCATTATAGGCATCGTTAATTATTTTTTCCCCACGTTTGCCCTCAACTAGCTCCATACGCATATTCGTTAGCTTAATTCCTGATAAGCCGGCCTTCATTTTTTCATATGGAATGGAAAAATAGTGGGCAATGTGCATAGCTGCTAATGCATTTAAAATATTATGAGTTCCTAGCACTGGAAGTTCGAAGCTTTCTGTTGAGGCATTCATTTTAAACCGGTTTCCTTGAGCCATTTGGGTAATTTCTGTTGGGTATAAGTCGTTTGTTTCATTTCGGCCAAAGGTTTTCACTTGAACATTGCCTTTATATTGTTTAATCCGCTCCATTAAAAGTGGCTCATCTCCATGAAGAACAGCCAGTCCACCATCCTGAAGTCCTTGTAGGATTTCTAATTTTGCTTCTGCTATCCCTTCACGAGAACCAAGGTCCAGAAGATGGGATTCACCAATATTCGTGATCACAACCGCATCAGGGCATGCAAGCTTGGTAAGGAATTCAATTTCTCCTCTCCCGCTCATCCCCATTTCAAGTACAGCCACTTCTGTATCCTCATGCAAACCTAACACCGTTAATGGAAGACCAATATGGTTGTTATAGTTTCCTTCTGTTTTTTGTACTTTATATTGTGTCGATAATAGACTTGTTGTCATATCTTTAGTCGTTGTTTTCCCGTTACTTCCAGTAATTCCGACCACTTTAACAGGTAACTGTTTCCGATAATTCCGGGCTAATTCCTGAAGTGCGGTGAGACAGTCGTCCACAATGAGAATAGGCAGGTTTTCCGGTGGATTAGGAACATCCTTCTGCCAAAGGGCAGCTGCTGCTCCTTTTTCAATCGATTCCACTACATACTTATGCCCATCCACACGTTCACCTTTAAATGGGACAAATAGATTTCCTGCCCCAATTTTTCGAGAATCAATAGTCACACCGTTGATTACAACATCTGAGAATGCACTGCTATCATTTCTAGCTGATACCATCTCTGAAACCTGCTTTAAAGTCCGCTTGATCATTTAATACCCCTCCTTCCAATTATTAAACAGAAACGGACACGGCACTACAGCCGTGTCTCCGTTGTCTTTTCTTCACTAGAATGTATATTTTATATTTTGTTTTTCTGTATGTCTTTCGATTGCCAGTTGAACAAGACGCTCAATTAATTGCGGATACTCAAGTCCAGTATGCTTCCATAAAAGCGGGAACATGCTAAATGGAGTAAAGCCAGGCATCGTGTTCACTTCATTGATTAATAATTTACCCTCTTTTGTTAAAAAGAAATCAGCCCGAACAAGTCCGGAGCAATCCAACGCTTTAAATGCTTGAACCGCCATTTCTTTCAACTCAAGGTATTCATCTTCTGTAATATCAGCAGGGATAATTAATGCGGTATCCCCATCTTCATATTTCGCTTTGTAATCATAAAAATCTTTTTTCGGAACAATTTCTCCAGCAACAGAGCATTCTGGGGCATCGTTTCCTAGGACAGCAATTTCAATTTCACGGGCAACTACTCCCTCTTCAATAATGACTTTGCGGTCAAATTGAAAAGCCTCTGCAAAAGCTGTAGCTAATTCAGTGCGATTGGTACATTTGCTAATCCCAACACTTGAGCCTAGATTCGCAGGCTTGACAAAACATGGATATCCTAGTTCTGCTTCCACCTTGCTATATGCATCGTCTGCCCCTTTTTCCCATTCGCTTTTAATAAAAGCAACATAGTCTACTTGTGCGAGACCTGCTTGTGCAAAGACATTTTTCATCATTACTTTATCCATTCCTGCGGCTGAGGCTAGGACACCATTTCCTACATATGGTAGGTTTAATAATTCTAATAATCCTTGAACAGTTCCGTCCTCACCATTTGGTCCGTGAAGCAATGGAAAAATTACATCAAGCGGTGCAGCCGCCTGCGGTTCCGCTTGGAATAGCGCTGGTGCTAACGAAAGCGGGGATAATTGGTTTCCCTGAGAAAACGCAAGTGCTTGCACGTTCTCTACCGGCTCACTGAGTTGAGGCCCTTTAACCCATTGACCATCGACATTTATGTAAATAGGATGAATTTCAAATTTCTCAAGATCTAACGCTTTTATAACAGCAAGAGCTGTCTGTAAGGATACTTGATGCTCGGCGGATTTTCCTCCGTATAATAACCCTAGTTTTGTCTTCATACCAAAACCTCCATATTCTCTTTCACGGTTTTATTTTAACACTTTATTAAATAAGAAAGGAAATGTAGTCATCCTATTTAGTAATGTTTTTTTCTATTGATTATTGTATGTTTCCAATAGCTTGCTTAAAAACAATCTATTGGTAATTTGTCACTATTTCATGCCATTTGCGCTTGTTTTTCCTGTTATGATAATTTTGACAAACCATACGGGGGCGACACATATGATAACCGGTTCATTATTATCTATATTATTATTAGGCTTTGTACTCGGAATCAAGCATGCCATTGAGCCTGACCACGTCATTGCAGTTTCCACTATTGTTAGTGAATCCAAAAATATTAAACGATCACTTTTTGCCGGCGTGTATTGGGGGATCGGGCATACCGCCACGTTGTTTATAGTGGGTATGTTCTTACTTGTGGCGAAAAATACGATCAACGATACGGTTGCCATGAACCTCGAGTTTCTCGTTGGTATCATGCTTGTTACCTTAGGATTTAACAGTTTATTATCCCTCATTACACATCGACACCATCATACATATACACCATCTGAACACAACAGAAAAACACGCTCAAATGTAAAGTCCTTTTTTATTGGACTTGTTCATGGTCTCGCCGGGAGTGCGGCCATGGTACTTTTAACCATGAGTACGGTATCAACGGCTTGGCAGGGTGCCCTATATATCCTTATATTTGGTGCAGGTACCGTTGCTGGTATGCTTAGCTTCTCCACCGTAATCGGCCTCCCGTTTGTGCTAACCTCTGGTAAACAAGTGAATCGCTACTTAAACAACATAACAGGAATTATCAGCATATTATTCGGACTTTACTATATGTATAACTTAGGTGTGAACGAAGGATTATTTTCTATTTGGTTTTCATAATAAACCCATCTCGTTTAAAAGCATAGGCTGACTCACAAGGAGCCAGCCTTTTATATTACATTTAGTTTCCACTCTTTTGTCTTTTTATCAAAGATCAGCTTGGCATGGTATGGTTTATTTGATAGATTCTCATATTCCTCATACATGTCATCCATATTCGCGAAATCACCAATAACCCAGATGGGAATTTCCAAACGTCCGCGTTGATGATCGGCATCCCGTAAAGAAATACAGATTCCTTCCTTAATGAACGGGGTTAATGAGAGCAGAATTTCTTTATTCACCGGTGGATAGATCCGTTTCTTTCGAATACCAAGAATGGACTTTTCTTTCTTCAGCTCGCCTACCTTGCCAGCAACCACTTCACTAAGTAAATGGAAAAAATCCTTAAAGCTTCGGTAATAAATTTTGTTAAACCAGCCATCATCATGCGCTAAATAAACAAAACGATTCCCTAGCTTATTATAAAAAGGCAGCTTTAAATGATGTTTTTGATGGCCAAGATACAATAATTCAGCCAACTCTTGCCCTGATAGTTCATTTAAGACCTCTTCTTCAATAAAATCAATCCAACAAAAGTCCCCATAACTGTATACATCTTCGCCAGCTAATTTATTTATTCTATCTTCCGGACAATATTCGAGTAGTGTATGCATATTAAAATCAGCATCATCAAAACGGTGCTTTAATAAAAGCAGATGATTTAATGAGCCTGAAAAAGCAGCAGCAAATTCATCGAATTCAATACCGTAGGACATAACATACTGGTCTGTTTGGTTTAAATGGACATAGATGAGATCCCGTATGTCTTGATGATGCTTCTTCAAAGCCAAACTCCTCCGTTCAAACACATGTAATTTATGTCATAAAGAAAATTGCTATACCATTTTTCATACTTACTTATTTTATCAAATAATAGGTCAAATAGCTTATTTCAATTCTTTTACAAATAATATTTTTGAATAACACCTATTTTGCTTTTTCAGAATTACACATACTAGTATATAGCACTTCTTATTATTATCTCAGTTTCCCTTTTATTTAATTGATTTATTTTTGGCTCTGTTAAATTTGCCTGTTGATTTCCGCTCCAGGCTCTTCGCTTTCCGTGGGCGTTTCGGCGAGCCTCCTCGGCGCTTGCGCCTGCGGGGTCTCCCCTGAACCGTACTCCCACAGGAGTCTTCGAGCCTTCCGCTCCAATCAACAGGGTATAAAAATCAACACTGTTCTTTAAAACCGCCTATTATTAAAAGAATCATCAATACCGCACCTGAGGAAAGGAGTGTGGCCTGCGTGATTAAAGATATGACTCAGGATGAAATTAATCTTTATATCATAAAAACGTTAAAAGAAAACAAAAAAGCTGAGTTTGAATCCATTATAGAAGAACTTCAGCCTTATGATGTGGCAAAAATCTATGAGGAATTACCCGAGAAGCATAAAGCTCGATTTCTCCTCTTTTTAAAATTTGACCTCTTGGCAGACTTAATGGAGGAGTTACCGAAAACGGAACAGCTGGATTTATTAAATAAGCTAGGAATTGAAAAATCCAGTAAGGTTCTCGATTTAATGGATAATGACGATCTGGCCCTTTTATTAGATGAATTATCTCCTGAAAAAAAGGATGATCTGTTATCAGGGATGAAAGCCGAAGAGTCGAATGCCGTTAAAGGCATTATGAATTACCCTCCGGAAACTGCTGGGCGAATCATGACCAACCGCTTTGTATGGATTCGTGACTATTTTACTGTTAAAGAAGCAGTTGAAAAGTTTAAGGTCTTTGCGGAGTTTGCCGAATCGATTAACTATATCTATGTCACAGACGAAACACGAAAACTCGTTGGTGTTGTTTCCTATCGAGATCTCCTGTTGGCCGAGCCTGAAGAGAAGATACGAACGATTATGTATGAACGAGTTATTTCTGTCACAGTGACGACCGACCAAGAAGTGGTCGCCCGGATGGCAGAACGATATGACTTTTTAGCCATCCCTGTTGTCGATGAAAGCGATGTTCTTGTTGGGATTGTCACTGTCGATGACATTATCGACATTGTCATCAAAGAAGCGAATGAAGATATTGAAAAATTATCAGCCACAGGAAAATCCATTGATTTTGAGACAAAAATGTTAGTGGCGGCCGCGCGGCGGTTACCATGGTTGATTTTGCTATTGTTTATTGGACTTATTTCAGGCAGGATTATCAGCAGTTTTGAGCATACCTTGCAGCAAGTTGTAGCCCTTGCCTTTTTCATGCCCATGATTGCGGGGATGACAGGGAATACAGGCACACAGTCCCTTGCGGTCGTCGTGAGGGGGTTAATTTCACATGATATTGACCGCGGTGTGATTACCCGCCTTATTATTAGAGAACTCGGGGTCGGCATTACGATCGGAGTTACCTGTGCCATCCTGATCTCGATTATCGCTTATGTTTGGCAGGGAAATCTAATTTTAGGCGCGGTTGTCGGTTGCTCTCTCTTCTTCACTCTTATCATCGGAACACTTGCAGGGACTATTATTCCCCTCATTCTTTATCGTCTCAAGATTGACCCTGCGGTGGCATCAGGGCCGTTGATTACCACCTTAAACGACATCTTTTCCTTGCTTACCTATTTCGGTATTGCGACCATGTTTTTAAAGCACCTTATGTAGTTTTTGAAAAATGGAAACATTTTTCTAAATTAAACGTCATTTATTATAAGAGTTTTAATATTTCCCCTAATAGTATTGTGGGATAAACCCTTGGTTGCTTGCATAAAGTTAATAATTATAGAAAAAATTGGGTGTGGCAATGATGAAAAAAGCCGATCGATTTGACTGGACATTAACATTATTACTTTTTCTCTTCTTCCTTGTCAGCTGTGCGGCCATCTATAGTGCACAAGCTTCAGAGCAATATGGTGAAAAAGACTTCTTAGTCATGCAAGTATTTTGGTATGTGGTCGGAGCCGCCATTATATCTGTTTCCATCTTTATTGATGCCTATCAATACAAGCGGCTTTCCTGGTATTTATATGGATTGGGTTTATTGTTACTCCTTGCGGTATACGTTGCCCCTGAGTCTATTGCACCCGTCAGAAACGGCGCAAAGAGCTGGTTCATTATTAAGGGCATAGGGTCTATTCAACCGTCCGAGTTTGTTAAGATCTTCTTGATATTGGCCTTAAGTCGTTTAACCACCAATCATCAAGATAAATACATAGATAAATCATTGAAAACCGACTTTCTCTTATTGCTAAAATTAGGTGTAACCACTGCTGCTCCACTCGCTTTAATTATGATGCAGCCAGACCTCGGAACTGGACTTGTGATTCTTTCCATATTAACAGGGTTTATCCTTATCTCAGGGATTACATGGAAAATTATTATTCCTATCTATAGTGCTGGAATTTCCACCGCTGCCCTGATTTTCTATCTTGTATTACAAAAACCTGAACTACTTGAAAAATACCTCCATGTAAAGACCTATCAATTCAATCGAATTTACACCTGGCTTGACCCAAGCAATCATTCATCAGGATCAAGCTACCATCTATTAAAATCATTAAGTGCGATCGGATCAGGTTTAATTACTGGTAAAGGTTTTACCCATCGCGAGGTATATATTCCTGAAGCACATACTGATTTTATTTTCAGTGTGATTGGTGAGGAGTATGGCTTTGTCGGCGGAAGTATCGTCATTGGTCTTTTCTTTCTATTAATTTATCATTTAATTAAAACCTCACTTGAAACCAATGACCCTTTTAACACGTATATATGTACAGGAATTATTAGCGTGATAACCTTTCATGTGTTTCAAAATATCGGAATGACCATCCAAGTCCTTCCGATTACAGGCATTCCGCTGCCATTTATCAGTTACGGAGGCAGCTCCCTCATGGGTAATATGTTTGCAATGGGCCTTGTTTATAGCATCCGTTATCATCATAAATCCTACTTATTTTCTTCAAGTAAATCATTAAGTAGTTAGCCTAATTTATTTCTTAATGAGACAATCTAAGATAAAATAAGTGTAGACAAAATACTTTTTACATAAGCGAAGGTGAATTATGGCTGATTTTATTAATAGCGTTTTAGGATTTTTATCACAGTTAGGCTACTTTGGGATTGCCTTAGGATTAATGATTGAGATTATTCCTAGTGAAATTGTGTTAGGCTATGGCGGTTATATGATTGCACAGGGTCATCTCAATTTTATTGGTGCAGTTATTGCTGGTACCATCGGGGGAACGATCGCTCAGTTGTTTTTATATTGGGCAGGTTATTATGGCGGCCGGCCATTTTTAGAAAAATACGGGAAGTTTGTCTTAATTAAAAAGAGTCATATTGATATTGCTGAACAATGGTTTGAGAAATATGGAGCGGGCGTTATTTTCTCTGCACGTTTCATTCCGGTTGTGAGACATGCCATTTCGATCCCTGCTGGTATTGCTAAAATGTCAGCTACAAAATTCACGCTTTACACTGTGGCAGCGGTGTTACCTTGGTCGATTCTTTTCCTTTACTTAGGTAAGGTGCTTGGTAGCAACTGGTCACATATTAAGGAATACGCACAGCCCTACGTTATGCCAATCATCATTGCAGCAGTAGTTTTAGGTGCCATTTATTTTATAATCAAAAAAACAAAGAAAACCACCGATTAGAATCGGTGGTTTTCTTTGTTTTTTGGGCTTTACGACGGTTGCTTGGAAAACTTCGCTTGGGCCCAGGCATCGAGCTTTTTAACATGTTTTTTCCCAATCGTAAATCCATATAAAATCAGTAAAACAATAATTAAGGTAAACAAATCAATTTTTTTAGTCGCAATAAAGTTAACAATCCCCATTAATACCTGTGGAATCACGCCGGTTAACGCAAAGAGAACCGTAGCAACCTTAAACCAAAAGTTCGATTTCAACCCATATCTTGCATAGAGTAAGAAAAAGGTAGAAGACCACGCCAACACTTCAAGAATAACCAAGATCATCCACTTGTTCTCCACCAAAAAATTCAAAGTCCCTCTCCACCTTCTTTTATTTTTTGGCTCTGTTAAACTTGCCTGTTGATTTCCGCTCCAGGCACTTCGCTTTCCGTGGGTGTTTCGGCGAGCCTCCTCGGCGCTTGCGCCTGCGGGGTCTCCCCTGAACCATACTCCCACAGGAGTCTTCGTGCATTCCGCTCCAATCAACAGGGTGTAACAATCAACACTGTTCTTTAACACAGCCTATTTTTTAAAATGAAATGGCAAGGTGGCCACAATCACTCTCTTTTTAAAAATGAGGTAGGTACGGATTAATAAGCTTGATTGATTATGCAATATGTTATGCCAGCTTTTCTTGGTAATGAATTGCGGGATCAGCACCGTTACTCGGTAATTGTTTTCACTTGCCTTATGTTCCACCGTATCAATAAACTTCGATAATGGCTGTAACACACTGCGATAATGTGATTGCAGTGTCACCAGCCGTACATCAGGCTGCCATTGCTGCCATTTTTCCTCAAATCGTTTTTCATCTTCACGATCAAAGGAAATATACACAGCAAAAATTTGATCAGTAATTGACTTGGCGTAGTTAATTGAATTGGCAACGACCTTCGTAATCCCTGCGACAGGCACGATGATGACGTTACCTGAAATGTTATAATCACAATCCCCCGGTTGAATTCTTAATTGTTCTCCTACCGCTTCATAGTGATTTTTAATTCTTAGGAAACCTATGACAATCAACGGCAAAAAAATGATAACAAACCAGACTTGACTTAATTTCGTTACGAAGAAAATGATTAAAACTGTTAAAGTGATAAGAGCTCCAATTAAATTAGATGTCAATTTTGCTAACCAGCCTGATGGTTTTTCCCTGAGCCACTTTAAAATCATTCCAGTTTGCGACAAGGTGAATGGAATAAATACCCCAACCGCATAGAGTGGAATAAGGCTCTCCGTTTTCCCCTGGAAAGCAATAATGAGCAGGATAGAAGCAATTCCTAAAGAAACGATCCCATTTGAGTAACCGAGACGATCCCCCCTAATGGTAAACATCCTTGGCATATACTTATCCTTTGCCATGCTAAACGCTAGTAATGGAAAAGCAGAGTAACCGGTATTGGCCGCAAGCACCAATATCAAAGCAGTTGTACCCTGGACTAAAAAGTAAAGGTAGTTTCGCCCAAACGTTTCTTTGGCAATTTGGGAAACGACTGTTTCATCATGCTTCGGCGATATTCCGTAATAATAAGCCAGAAAAGTGATTCCCGAAAACAGAATCGCTAAAAGTGTTCCCATTAGGACTAATGTTTTGGCCGCATTCTTTGGAGCAGGGTCCTTAAAATTTGGAATGGCATTGGAGATAGCTTCCACACCCGTTAAGGCAGAGCAGCCCGAAGCAAATGCTCGGAGCAACAGGAATAAGGTAATCCCTTGAACCGGTGCCCCAATCGCCGCATGCTGAGCTGTTGGAGACACGTCGCCAGTCATTATTTTATAAAGTCCAACTCCAATTAAAATAAAGAGAGCAACAACAAACAAATAAACTGGATAGGCTAAAATCGATGCTGACTCCGTTAACCCTCTCAGGTTAAGAATGGTAATGAAAACAACCAAGATACACGCAATTAGCACTGTATGGGTATGCAGGGCAGGAAACGCCGAAGTAATCGCGTCCGTTCCTGCGGATACACTAACAGCCACGGTTAATATGTAATCAACTAGCAAGGAGCCTCCAGCAATTAATCCCGCTTTCTCACCAATATTTTCTTTTGATACAAGATAGGCTCCGCCACCCTGTGGGTAGGAATAGATAATTTGTCGATAAGATAAGATGAGTGCAGCTAAAAGAAACAAGACGCCCACCGCAATAGGAATCGAGTACCAATAAGCGATCACGCTAATGGTTGCCAGTACAATTAATATCTGTTCAGTCCCGTATGCTACAGACGAAAGAGCATCTGAGGACAAAATAGCTAAAGCCTTAAATACATTTAATTTTTGTTCACCTAATGCCGTTGACTTTAACGGCCGGCCAATTAACAGCCTCTTAAAAGAAGAGAGCACGTGATTCACCCACCACATTCAAAGTAGAATTACCGATTGATTTTATCACAAGATAACAGCGAAGTTGAAGTGTTTTCTTTTTGACAAAAGGAACTATTCCAATCAACCATCATCCCTTTTCTAGTTTAGAGTACCCGTTTTTAGCGCCATTAACCCGTTTTGGCCATTCTCCGCATAAGAAAAGCATGAAGAAATTAATCTTCATGCTTAGCGTACGATTACGTAAATCCTATTGGGGGATGAGGCAGCCTTCAATCTCTAACAACATTTTTTTAATAGGCGTATTCGTCCCTGCATACCCTACCAGACTTCCGCTTTTTCCAATCACACGATGACAGGGAATAAAAATGGGCAGCTGGTTCGCTCGATTGGCTTGTCCAACCGCTCTAACTGCTTTCGGATTTCCAATCATTTCTGCTACTTCTGCATAGCTCTTTACTTCACCATAAGGTATAGATTGAAGTGCCTGCCAAACCTGCCTTCGAAAATCTGTCCCCTCTATGGATAGCGGCAGGTCAAAATCCTTCCTTTTTCCGTTGAAGTATTCGTCCAACTGACGAATCGCTTCGCTACATAGTGCCTGGTCTTCAACCATGTCCGGATGATCGTTCAAAAACTTTTCCCAATCCTCCTCAAATAGTTCCACTCGCTTAATCCCATCCGTATCTGCAATCACTCTTATTTTTCCAAATGGAGACGGATACTCGGCATAACCTAATGTCATGGTGTTCACTGCCTCTCTTATTACGTTACTCTCATTATATCAGAAATGCGCAAGCGCCTTGGTCAGCTCCGATCAAGAATACTAGTCGATGGGTTAGCGGAAAGCTAACAGAGACCTAGTGGCACTTAAGCGTACAAAAGTTCTTAGGCCTTAGTAGCAGGCAACCTTGCCCTTGGGCATTAAAAAGTTCCCCCTATTTACCGGTCGTGCTCTTTTTCTCTTGCCTCGGGCATTAGAAACTTCTTCTATTTACCAGTCGTGCTCTTTTTCCCTTGCCACGGGCATTAGAAACTTCCCCTATTTACCGGTCGCGCTCTTTTTCTCTTGCCACGGGCATTAGAAATCTCCCCTATTTACCGGCGGGCTTCTTTCCATTGAATCGGGACATAAAATACCACACATCAAGGACTTTGGCTGTATCAAATCTTAAACATTCTTATCACTTAAAGAAAGCTCGCCAATTGGCGAGCCCCCAAATTATTCCTTATTTACTTTACCTCGACAGCTTTAATTAGACGCTTCATTGCTTGCATCTGGCCCAAGTGAAGGGTTTCATGAAAAATAGCAAAATTGGTTAGCTCGCCAAAAGTTTCTTGACCAAGGAATGGCGTTTTTAGCTTGGCATCAAAACTTTCTACTGGAATTTCTTTGATTCTACCCAGTTGTTCTTTTAACTGCTCTACCAACACCTGTACGGACGGAACTTCTCCCTGCCAATCAGCCGGTTTCGTCCCCTTTCCAAATAACTCCAAATAGGCAGCTGGTAAGTTGGTTGATTTCTTCGGAAAGCCAAACATAAATTGTTCTGCCACTGTTAATACATGACCAATATGCCAGTGTAGGGTGTTGTTAAAGCCCTCTGGCTGGATATCCAGAATACTCTCTTCCAGCGCTTCTACATTCTTAACAAATTGTCCCCTTGCAACCTCATAGCTTTTAAATAACAATTCACTCATTCCATTGCCCTCCCTTTTTTTCATAGCTCTATTTTATAATGTTATTAGGAAAATCGCTAAATAAAGCTCTTACATTTCCTCAGGCGCTTCTATTCCTAATAAGCGTAGGCCCTCTTTTAGAACAACTGTTACCGCAAAGACTAGGGCTAAACGAGACTGTTTAGTTGGATTCTCTTCTAAAATTTTTACTTCTGCATAATACTTGTTAAAGGCTTGGGCAAGGTCAACACTATATTTCGCTACTTGTGATGGATCAAAATTCTCACAGGCCCTTTTAATCGCTGGTGCAAATTCCATTAGCAGGCTTGTCACCTTCCATTCCTTCTCCCAGGAATAATCATATGCCAGAGAATCCGTTTTAGAATAGCCGTTTCCTTTTCTTAGTATGGAGCACGCTCGAGCATACGTATATTGTAGATAAGGTCCTGTCTCCCCTTCAAATCGAAGCATTTCCTCGAGCGAAAACTCTATATCATTCATTCGGTTATTCTTTAGGTCATGAAAGATAACAGCTCCAACTCCAACTTGTTTGGCTACCTCATCTTTGTTCCCGAGGTTTGGATTTTTCTCCTCAATATTATGTCTTGCCATTGCAATCGATTCATTTAGGACTTCCTCTAGCAAAACAACCTTCCCTTTACGAGTGGACATCTTCTTGCCGTCTTTCAGCATCATCCCAAATGGAACATGGACCATTTTCCCTGCCCATTCATAACCCATTTTACCTAACACAGCTATCAACTGTTTAAAATGAAGACTTTGTTCATGTCCTACGACATAAAGAGATTGGACAAAGTTGTAGTTTTCTTTACGATAGAGAGCCGCTGCTAAGTCCCGCGTTGCATAAAGTGTTGCCCCATCGGATTTTTTAATTAAGCACGGTGGCAGTTGCTCCTCCGTTAGTTCAACCACCTGAGCTTGATCAGATTCCACTAATAACTGTTTCTCCTCTAGGAGCTTTACAATGCGATCCATTTTATCATTATAAAAAGCTTCTCCCGCAAACGAATCGAACTGGACGTTCATCAACTCATATATCCTTGAGAACTCCTTTAAAGACTCGTCTCGGAACCATTGCCAAAGCATTAATGCCTCTTCGTCTCCGTCTTCAAGCCGCTTAAACCAGCTGCGTCCCTGGTCTTCCAATGCGGGATTTTTTTCTGCTTCCGCATGGAACTGAATATACAGTTGAAGCAGCTCTTTAATAGGGTTCTGTTTGACCTTTTCGGCATCTCCCCACAGCTGATAAGCGGTAATTAATTTTCCGAATTGTGTACCCCAGTCCCCCAGATGGTTGATCTTAATCGGTTGATACCCGCATTTTTCAACAATATGAGCGAGAGCATTGCCGATTACCGTTGAACGTAAATGCCCCATTGAAAACGGCTTAGCGATATTGGGTGATGACATATCAATCGTGATTGTGCCCCCGTCGCCGAAATTCTGTGAAGCAAAATTTTCTTCTTGAGCGAGGACTTCCTTCACTAGTTTTTCAGAAACAAGCTTTTTATTTAAAAAGATATTTAAGTAGGCACCCACTACTTCTACGTTTTCAAAGGTGGCAGATTGTATTTTTCCACTTAAGTCCTGTGCAATGGCATTAGGCGCCTTTCTTTTTAGCTTGGCTAGTGTGAAGCATGGGAAGGCAAGATCGCCATGGGATGTGTTTTTAGGTTTTTCAATCATGAGTTCTAGTTCGGTTAATGAAATTTCTTTATCGAGCAGTTCGTGAAGAATGGACGCAAGCTCTTTTTTAAAATTCATTCTGAAGACCTCCTAATTTATCTTTTGCTCTGTAAACTGGTCTGTTGATTTCCGCTCCAGGCGCGAGCGGTTCGTGGGTGTTTCGGCGAGCCTCCTCGGCGCTTGCGCCTGCGGGGTCTCCCCTGAACCATACTCCCACAGGAGTCTTCGCGCCTTCCGCTCCAATCAACAGGGTATAGAATCAACAATGCTCTTTAAAACAACTTATCGTTAAATAACAAAAAACCCCCGTCTCTATAAAAGAGACGAGAGTTGAATTTCCCGCGGTACCACTCTAATTGTTCGTAATGAACCAGCTTTCCCTTGGTAACGGAGAATTCTCCGGCGAACCCTACTCCATTCGGGTCCACATCTCAAAAGTGCGCTTCGTTATCTATTCCGTATCAGGCTTCCACCATCCCTGATTCGCTGCAACATCCTAGGTAACTACTCTCTTTTTCATTGACTTTTCCGACTTTATTATCAGTTATTATACTGGAAGGAAAAGGATTTATCCACTCATTACTGATTATTTTTTTTAATAAGGAAATTCTATACCTAAAGGAGGGATTTACTTGGCTAGAAGAAGAAATAAAATACTTGTTCCTGAGGCACGGAGCGGCTTAGATGCCCTTAAGGCAAAAGTCGTTCAATCACAAAGCCCGGAGGAGGCGAAGTTTGAAGCGGCCGAAGAGATGGGCGTTCCTTTACAAAGAGGCTACAACGGCAAGCTCACCTCTGAACAGGCAGGAAAAGTAGGCGGAAGGCTTGGCGGCAGCATGGTCCGCGAACTTGTAAAAATGGCACAGGAAAACCTAACGAAAAAACAGTAAATGTGTCTAAGGGGGTCAGACCCCATTTTTGGTCTGACCTCCCTATTTTTGAAAAAAAGTTTGACAATTCTGTGACAATTGATAGAATATTCTTAACAAGGAGTTGATAATGATGCGTGAAATACATTTAAAAAGCATTTTTACTTTTAAGAGAACCGCTATTTTCGGGAGTATGTTAGGCATTATTCTTATATTGTTCGGACAATTTGTAAACGGTTCCAATAGTGCTTATCTTTTAACTGCGCTTGGATTTGGTATCCTCTTAGGCTCTGTAGTCAATTACCTGTTTGGAACCTTTTTAAGTTTAATGGAAGAATACATTGCCAACAGCAAAGTGGCACCTAGTAAGATAAAGTGATAAGAAAAGCGGAAGCACCTTGATCAGCGCCCCGACAGGCAAATGTTCTTCTGCAAAAAAAGTCACTCTTTGACTTTTATTGCAGAAGGTTATTTGACCTGAGGGGCAAGGCGCTGGAGCTGGACAATTCTCGAAGTCATTTAATACTTTCTTTTAATCAAAAAAGACTTGTGCAGGTTGGATGCACAAGTCTTTTTTTCTATATGGTTAGTCCTTTTAAAAAGAATACCTTAATCACTTCCGCTATTTGCTCGGAGCTTAGCGGTTCATGATGTCGCTCCCAATCGGAAACAAGAGCGATGTACATTTTTAACAGAAGGAAGCTCGTTAACTCGATGTTTGTTGAAGGTATAGATCCTTTTGCAATGGCAACCTCAATTTTCTCCTTTAAGTAGGTGATAATCTCATTTTCCACATGCTGTAGCATCTCGGAAACCGCGATCGTTCCCATTTCCGCTTCTTCTTGAACGAGCTTAATCATCAGCTGATGCTGTGAACGGAATTCCAATAAGCGATAGAGGGCTCGATGAACTTTTTCTGTAAACGGCAAATCCGGTTGAATGACGGCCTCTGCTTCTGCTATCATTTCTTTTACTAGCGTGGAAATGATTTCTTCAAATAATTCCTCTTTATTTTTAAAAAAGGTATAGATGGTCCCTTTCCCCACATTGGCGAGCTTCGCGACCTGGTCCATGGTTGTCGCTTTGTAGCCAAATAATGAAAAAGACTTTGTTGCAGCCTCTACAATCATCTTTCTTCTATCGGGTGCCATTCAGGCTTCCCTCCTTTTTGACTATTTTAGTTCTACGGTCATATAGATAGTTTCACTATAGCACAGCTCCATAGTGGTTTCAAACCTCTGGGAATTTGTTTGGAAAAATGACAAAAAACATGACCAATCCAAATGCCGGTCATGTTTCATTGATTATTATGCCAGGTTTCGAGCCATCCCTCTTTTTAATTCTACAAAAATTTCAGCGAACACTGGATCCCATTGCGTACCTTTGCCCTCCTGAATAATCGTTAGCGCTTTGTCGACCGGCATCCCACTGCGGTAAGGACGATTGGAGGTCATCGCATCAAAGGCATCTGCAACCGCAATAATTCTTCCAAATAGAGGAACATTTTCACCACTGAGGCCCTCAGGATAGCCTTTTCCATCATATCGCTCATGATGGTACAGCACACCTTCTACTACTGGTTGAAGGTCAGAAAATCCCTGAACCTGTTTAATAATATTTCTGCCTATTTCGGGATGTCTTTTAATTGCCGCGTATTCCTCATCCGTTAATTTCCCATCCTTTAAGAGGATTCGGTCCGCAACTCCAATTTTTCCAATATCGTGTAAAAGTGCCGAGGTTTTTAAAAGCATTAGCTCTTCCTCATCTAATCCTGCTTTCTCCCCTATCTCTATTGAATAAGCAGCAACTCGGGTAGAATGACCAAATGTATATTGGTCCCTCGCATCTAATGCAGCTGTCATACTCTCTAAAAAACTCGCAAACATGGCCTTGTTTTTTTCATCGCGAGTCTGGATCGCATCAACCATATGGTTGAATCCGTTTACTAGCCCTGCGAACTCATCTGAGTACAAGGCATCGGTTTTCACCAAGGACCCTTCCTGGACCTCTCGCATGGATTTCCTGAGCTGGACGATTGGCTGATGAACATCTAGAAACAGCAGCTTGGCTCCATAGTAGGCAAAGATGAGACCCAGCACAATAATAACTGCTGCCCAACTCCAGAAGCTTTGGCTTGAGTTTTCCGCAATACCCAGTTTTACTTGGGTAGCTAACCCAAATAAAAGAATCGGAAACACTGAAATGTAGAGGAAACTAAACTGAAACTTGCGCTTGATTGAGAGAACCATTTTCCCTTTTAGCGTTTGCTTTTCTCCAAATTGGTTGATGGCTATTTGCTCCACTTTTTTTAATAAGGGGTGAACGGCCTTAATGGCCAGGAAGAATTCAATAATTCCGTGCATCCCTGCAACAAGCGTAGCCCCGGCCATAGCTAGCAAAATATAATAATAATGAAGGTGTAATAACTGCAGTTTAATGGCAAGAATTGTTAGAACCATGGCAGGAATGGATAGGCCTAATAAGTGTGGCCCCATAATTCGCTTAAATGTCACTAACGGAAACTCATGCAAATAATCAAACACACGTTGCAAACCTGCAAATTCGTGTATTTCTTTCGTGAATACATCAGAAATAGGCTTTATGTCCTTAGAAAATCGAAGGAATTCTAGTATCATCATAATGATAAAAGAAGTTCCTAAGATCCCTAACATATACAAATATTCAGTTCTGGTAAGTGTTAATGTGAAAAAGATAAAGACGCCGCCAACGACTCCAACCGCTAGCGATGACCCAATTAAATAGTTTTTTAACAATTGCTGTCGAAATCGTCTATATTCATTCATACATTATGGGCCTGCTTTCAGCAAAACTAGATTTGTACCAATTATTATAAACGAATCCCATATCGTTTGTATCTACAACTATCTTAAATAGGGGGAAAAATTTAGGACCCCGTGGACCGATAATGCCTTACCCCAAACTGCCAGACCAGAAAACATGGCAGAATAAATAGGCTCCCGGCTACTGGTGTGAGCAGGTAAAGAACGCCATCCCCCTTACTTTTACCGAGTATATACAGTAAGGGCAAATAATTGACGGTGCCAAATGGAATCACATAGGTAAAGAAACGGGAGACCCATTTTTGATAGATATTAAGAGGATATTGGGCCATCTCCCGGCCTCCATCGGTAAATATATTTGCTACCTCTAAACCTTGTACGGTCCAAAAACACATGGTTGCTGCCAGCATATAAATCCCGGTAAAGATAAGCACCCCGCTGATTATCATAAATATAAGTGTCAACATTTTTATTGGCGTCCAATCGATCGGTAGTTTTATTACTGCCCAAATTAATACAAACAAACTTTGAAGCAGTCTTCCAAATCTCGTAAACTCGAATTGGGAGCCCAATACTTGGACAAAAGTACTTCTTGGTCTAACCAGTAGCCGGTCAAAGTCTCCTTTTATGATGAGGCTTGAAAAGGTATCAAAGCCCCGAGCAAAGCATTCACTTAAGGCAAAGGCCATGTGAATGATCCCGAAGCAAAGGGCTACCTCGAAAAACTGCCACCCCTTTATTTGACCAAATCGCTCAAACAATAAGTACAAACCTGCAAAAATGGCGAAAGGAATAAAAAATTGCCCTAACGACAGCAGCAAGAAAGACGTCCGATACTGCATTTGAGATTTAAAGAGTATTTGTAAGTATTTAAAGTATAGTCGCAACCTACATCAACCTCCCTGAACGACGACTTTCCTTACAATCCGGTTAAGTGCGCATCTTCCTAATACGACCAGTACAGCTAAATAGGCAAGCTGAATGAGGATTCCGTTGATGGCAGCCTGCCCGGAGATATGCCCCGAATAGACTCTGAACGGAAAATCAGCTGTCCAGCGGAACGGAAGGATATTGGCAATAGTCTGAAGCCATGACGGCATGAGCGGGACTGGTATGATTAAACCTGCAAAAAACTCCCCGAGTACACTAAATAATAGAAGAGAGCCGACTGGTGACATCGTTACAAATACGGATATGTATAAGAACATAGAAATAGCAATTAACAGAAGCAATCCTAACAATAAGGTGATGATGAATAGTATAAGTGTAGTGACACTTGGCGGTATCGTCAGTCTGTAAGTGGCAGGCAGAAAGAGAGCAATGATCAGTATGGGAAAGCAGCGCAACATCGCACTCGACAGCCGTTGGGCTAGCAGCTTCGCATACCAAAATCCATAGAGCTCCCAAGGACGGCAAAGCTCATACGCAATGTTCCCACTTGTAATCAGTTCAAACAGTTCATTATCGCGGAACCACATGGTAACAAAAACAAGAAAGGCCTGTTGCAGCCAAACATATGTAATTATTTGTGGTAAGGATATGGGCGGTGTTTTGGTCGCATGTTGATAGAAGGCTTCGAACACCATAATAATGATCATACCCCAGAAAAATTGTGTGGCTACTCCCGCAAATGCAGCTGTTCGATACTGCATCCCCATGTTAAGCCTCAGCTTCAAAAAGGATACATATGGTCTCATATTTGGTACTCCTTATATAGCTGGACAATAATATCCTCGATCGGTTGTGTCTCTATGGTCACATCTTGGAGCTCCACCTGTTTGGACAGCTGAGTAATCACATCAGATGTTTTGATCGCCTCGGTATCTACACTCAGAACAACCCGTTCAGGTGACCATGCAAGGGTTGATGTCCCTCGTATTTGAATTTGCTTTGGATTTTTTTCATAATCAGCCGTGATCGTTTTATGGGTACCAAACTGGTTTCTTAACTCATTTAGATTGCCATCGTATAACAAGCTCCCTTTTCCGATCAGAATGACCCGATCAGCCAATGCTTCTATATCGTTCATATCGTGTGTAGTGAGGATGACCGTTACGCCTTTCTCCTTGTTAATCGTTTTAATAAACTGACGGACGGCAATTTTTGAAACAGCATCAAGGCCAATGGTCGGTTCATCTAAAAATAAAATTTTGGGATTGTGAATGAGGGAAGCTGCAATTTCACAGCGCATCCGCTGCCCTAAGCTTAATTGGCGGACGGGTGATTGGACTATTGTTTGCAGTTCTAGTGTTTCAATAAGTAGATCAATGGTGGTGTTATATTCTTGCGGTGGAATCTTGTATATATCTTTTAACAGTTCAAATGAATCTAGTACGGGAACATCCCACCAGAGCTGAGAACGCTGGCCAAAAACAACCCCGATGTTTTTTACATATTGCACTCGGTCCTTCCAAGGTGTGTAGCCCATAATGCTACAGCTGCCGGTGTCAGGCACCAGGATTCCGCTCATAATTTTAATCGTAGTGGACTTCCCTGCCCCATTTGGACCGATGTAACCGACAATTTCTCCTGGATTAATAGAAAAAGAGATATCCTTCAGTGCTTCTACTATCGTATGTTTTCGGTAGAATAGAGCTTTTGCCGCCTCCCTCACTCCTGATGTGCGCTGGGCAACCTTATAGGATTTCGAGATTCCTTCTAACCTAATCAAAACGCATCCCTCCTTTTTGAGTCACAGAGGAAAATAATAACATTCTGTGTTAATTTTTGTCAACAATATTCTGAATAGTAAAATTTAACTAAATGTTCATTTGTGCAGCACGTGTTTATAGGTGAATTTTTGTAAAATAGACTTGAGTGTTTTTTTAAAGAAAGGAAGTGGCCCATGGATGTTTTAAAGCCTCGTACCGAGTCAAAGGAATTATTAGTCTGGAGGAGTTTACATGCACGAAGTGAATTAACATCGGATGAAAAATATTACTATCGCACCCTTGAAAAGGGATATGAAGGAGAGTTGATGTTCGATAATCTGACAAAGGGGCTTCAATGTGATGTTTACATTTTGAACGGTCTACTCTTTGAAATTAACAACTCTTATTTCCAAATCGACACCTTACTGATTGCTCCACAAAAGATCTACGTGTACGATGTGAAAAATTCCGAAGGCGACTATTTGTACGAAGCTGAAAAATTTCGAAGGCTTCGGGGTGGCAACGATATTAAAAATCCATTACACCAATTGGAACGGTGTGAAACATTACTTCGCCAATTTTTGAAAAAACTCGGCTATCAGTTACCTATTGATAGTCACATTGTCTTCATTAACCCTGAGTTCACCTTATATCAAGCTCCCCATGACAAGCCCATTGTATTTCCAACGCAGTTAAATCAACTTTTCCAGCGATTAAACACTATTCCTTCGAAGCTATCAAAAAGACATAAAGATCTCGCTGACCAATTAATGGCTGTGCACCAAAATGAGTATCCCTTTTGCAAATTTCCTCCCTATCAATTTGACCAAATGAAAAAGGGAAAACTATGTGCAACGTGTCATTCCGTTTCTACTTTCCAAGGAGATAGACGTTTGGTTTGTGATGTTTGCGGCCATGAAGAAACTATAGATGCCGCTGTCCTCCGAGCTGTGGCGGAGTTAATGCTGCTTTTTCCGGAGAGGAAGATTACTACTAATCTTGTTTACGAGTGGTGTGGTGAGGGTGAAGGTGAAGGTGGTTCACGAAAGAGGTTTGTTAGGATTTTAAGAAAAAACCTTTGTGCTAAGGGGTACGGGAGATGGATTTACTATGAGTGAGCAACATTTTTAAACAAGTAAAACTTTTGTAAGCGACTGTTTTGTGCCATTGCCTTGTCCGCGGTCTCGTAAATACACTGTACGAGACCGCTTGTCCTTTTTTTCCTTTGGCTTCGGTTGCATAGAACCGTTCTACGAACCCTTTTGCTGTTTTCTCCTTTTGCTTCGGTCGTATAGAACTCCTCTATGAACCCTTTTGCTACTTTTTCCTTTGACTTTGGTCGCATAGAGCCCCTCTACGCTACCTTTTGCTTCTTTTTCCTTTGGCTTTGGTCGCATAGGACCCCTCTACGGATTAAGTCCATATAATTGTGTAAAAAGAAAATAGGTCATCATCATGACCCGTGTTACAATGTTTTCGACCAAGAAA
>NZ_JBDGJV010000029.1:0-43520 GCF_057656715.1 Neobacillus sp. Soil_C_43 | reverse complement strand
GCGGAAGTAGTTCAGTGGTAGAACACCACCTTGCCAAGGTGGGGGTCGCGGGTTCGAATCCCGTCTTCCGCTCCATAGATGGGGCCTTAGCTCAGCTGGGAGAGCGCCTGCTTTGCACGCAGGAGGTCAGCGGTTCGATCCCGCTAGGCTCCACCATCACACTACATACTTTGCCTTAAATCAGACGATGATTTAAGGCTTTTTTTTATGACCTGTTTATATTTTTTATGAGCTTGAATTCTAGCTTATAATAATAGAAAGGTCGCATAGAGGAGTGCAATGAGCGCTTTATCATGACTTTTAAGAAAGAAAAGTCGCGTAGAGAGGTGCTATGAGCCCTAAATCTAGAATATTAAGAAAAAAGGTCGCGTAGAGAGGTTCTATGAGCCCTTAATCATGACTTTTAAGAAAGAAAGGTCGCGTAGAGAGATTCTATGAGCCCTTAATCATGACTTTAAAGAAAAAAAGGTCGCATAGAGGGGTCCTATGAGCCCTTAATCATGACTTTAAAGAAAAAAAGGTCGCGTAGAGAGATTCTATGAGTCCTTAATCATGCCTTTAAAGAAAAAAAGGTCGCGTAGAGAGGTGCTATGAGCCCTTAATCATGACTTTAAAGAAAAAAAGGTCGCGTAGAGAGGTGCTATGAGCCCTTAATCATGACTTTAAAGAAAAAAAGGTCGCATAGAGGGGTCCTATGAGCCCTTAATCATGACTTTTAAGAAAAAAAGGTCGCGTAGAGAGGTGCTATGAGCCCTTAATCATGACTTTTAAGAAAAAAAGGTCGCGTAGAGAGGTGCTATGAGCCCTTAATCATGACTTTTAAGAAAGAAAGGTCGCGTAGAGAGGTGCTATGAGCCCTTGATCATGACTTTAAAGAAAAAAAGGTCGCATAGAGGGATGCTACGAGCCCGTAATCAGGATTAATAAGAAAAAAAGTCGCGTAGAGTAGAGAAGTCCTATGAACTTTTTAAGTGAAAAACCGTCCTCAGCCTCACATAAGAGCTTCTTCTCATCGATATCAGAACCTGCAAAGTCGTATAGAGTACCATATTCCCAAACCCACACCTTTCCACCGCATATATATACAAAATTCTGTCGAGTTGAGTCATATGGATGAAAGCGGTTAAAATAGTATTGATAAAGGGCTAGGGAGGAATTGTTTTGACTAAGAAACTATCGATTATTGGGATGCCTATGGACTTAGGCCAAATGCGGCGTGGAGTGGATATGGGACCTAGTGCCATCCGCTATGCAGGAATATACGAGCGGTTAAAACCGCTGTTCGACGAAATTCACGATTTGGGTGATATCCCAGTTGGAAGACCTGAAGTTGTCGTAGATAAAGAGTCAAACTTACGAAATCTAGACCTAGTGGCAGAAAAAAGTACGCTGCTAGCTGAAAAAGTAGACGAAGTCATTCAATCAGGAGCATTTCCACTTGTATTGGGTGGAGATCATAGCATTGCAATTGGTACATTAGCTGGCGTTTCCAAGCATTATAAAAACCTAGGTGTCATTTGGTATGATGCACATGGTGATTTGAATACAGCGGAGACAAGCCCTACAGGAAACATCCATGGGATGCCTTTAGCAGTCAGCCTTGGATGGGGGCACTCTTTATTAACCCAAATCTTAAACTACTCTCCAAAAGTAAAGCCTGAGAATGTTGTCATCATAGGAGCAAGGGCACTAGATGACGGCGAAAAAGAATTAATAAAGGAAAAAGGTATAAAAGTCTATACTATGCATGAAATTGACCGCTTAGGTATGACGAAAGTAATGGAAGAAACGATTGGCTATCTAAAGGAAAAAACAGATGGCGTTCACTTATCACTAGATTTAGATGGTCTAGATCCTAGTGATGCACCAGGGGTAGGTACACCAGTTATGGGTGGAATAAGCTACCGAGAAAGTCATCTTGCTATGGAAATGCTAGAAGAAGCAAAAATTATTACTTCTGTAGAATTTGTAGAAGTGAACCCAATTCTAGATGAAAAAAATAAAACTGCGGTATGCGCAGTTGAGTTAATGGGTTCATTATTTGGTGAAAAACTTTTATAAATAACGAAGGCAGCTGGGAAAAACACAGCTGCTTTTTGTATTTATGGCCATGTTAAACTTCCTGTTGATTTCCGCTCCAATCAACAGGGTGAAAAAATCAACAATGTTCTTTAACAAGCTTATTTATAAGTCATCTAATGTATGATACTGATAGAGCAACACATCAAGCTGTTTACTCACTGCAATGACATGGGGATGTAATAAAGAAGTCTCAGATGCAAGTCGTACCATTTCATCTCGGCATATTTCTATTTCCTTTATTAACTTAGGACGTTGAAGACCCACTTTGCACATGACCTCTCTTCTTTTCAATTGTTAATATCTTTTTACCCCCAAGGAAAAAACTTTAAACTATTTTCTTAACGGTATTAGTAAATTTTTGTTAATATTATAGGTATTGAAAGTTATTTCGTTTTAAAGCGAAACTTTTTTGCTAGCGATTCGTATTATCGTATAGCAGCATTGGAGCTGAGGTAATTTAATGGAAGCTATAATTAAAAAAAGAATAAAACAAGTCATTAAAGGCGACCAGGATGCCTTTGGTGAAATCGTCGAGATATATAAAAATAGTGTCTACCAGCTTTGTTTTAGAATGCTGGGGAACCGACATGAAGCGGAAGACGTGGCACAGGAAGCTTTTATCCGAGCATATGTAAATATTAAATCGTTTAATCAAGACTTAAAGTTCTCTACCTGGTTGTTTCGGATAGCCACTAATTTATGTATTGACCGCATGAGGAAAAAGAAACCTGATTATTATTTAGATGCGGAAGTGGCAGGAACAGAAGGATTAACTATGTATGCACAGGTCCCATCTAATACTCCACTGCCTGAAAATGAGGTCGAAAGTTTGGAGCTGCATGAGACCGTTCAACAGGAAATCTTAAAACTACCTGAAAAATATCGTTCTGCAATTGTACTAAAATACATTGAAGAGCTGTCATTAAATGAAATTAGTGAAATTCTTGATTTGCCGCTTGGAACGGTTAAAACAAGAATTCACCGAGGTCGAGAAGCGTTAAGACAACAATTAAGATATGTGTGATAAGAGGTGAAACGTTAAATGTGTCCAGAACATATCATTGAACTAATGCACGAATATTTAGATGAAGAAATAGAACCAGAAAAAGAACAAGTACTACGAGAGCATCTCAAAAGCTGTTCAGAATGTGATGCTATTTTTAATGAATTGAAAAGGACTATTGCTTTTGTACAAAGCATTTCACATATGCAAGCTCCGGACGATTTTACAGCAAATGTGTTAGCTCGTCTTCCTAAAGAAAAGAAAAAGATAGGAATGCAACGGTGGTTGAAAAATCATCCTATCCTTGCTGCAGCATCCGTATTCGTTGTTTTAATGTTGGGAAGCTTATTTTCCACGTGGAATCAGGACAAGGAATTTGCCGTAACCAAGCAAAAGAACTTAGTGGTGAAAAATAATACCGTCATCGTTCCAGAAGGAGAAGTGGTAAAGGGCGATGTGGTGGTTCGTAACGGAAAACTTAAAATAGAAGGTGAAGTTCAAGGAAACGTTACTGTTATTCATGGGGAGCAGTACTTGGCTTCAGCGGGACATGTAACCGGACAAATTGAAGAGGTTAATGAGGTCTTTGACTGGATATGGTATCATATGAAAAAAGCAGGACAAGATGCTGTCCAACTTTTTGAGCAACCTGAAACCGAATAAAAACAAATCACTCTATGCATGAGTGATTTGTTTTTTTAACCAAGAAGATTTTACTTGAAATATCCTTGAAGTCCATGGTTGAAGGGAGTTATCGCATAAAGATATACATATAATAAGTGTATGTTGAATTTATGGTATAATAATTAAGTTGTGATGAATAAGGTCTTTATAAAATTACGGAGGAAAAACAATGCAGTTTGCTGATTTCACTGTATGGAAGTATTTAGCTAGTATTGTTGATATTGTCCTCGTATGGTATGTCATTTATAAACTGATTAATGTGATAAAAGGAACAAAAGCCGTTCAGTTATTAAAAGGGATATTGGTTATCCTTCTAGTCAGAGTTGTCAGTGAGTACCTTGGCTTAGTCACATTAAGCTGGATGATGCAACAGGCCATAAATTGGGGATTTCTTGCTATAATCATTATCTTTCAGCCTGAACTCAGAAGAGCACTTGAGCAATTAGGGAGAGGGCGCTTCTTTTCAAGAAGCAGTAACTCAGATGATGATGATCAAGAAAAAACAGTTGAAGCGATTATTAAGGCCACAGACTATATGGCGAAACGCCGTATCGGTGCTTTGATATCGATTGAGAAAGAAACGGGTATGGGTGATTACATAGAAACAGGTATTCCTTTAAATTCCACGATTTCTTCGGAATTGCTCATTAATATTTTTATTCCAAACACCCCACTCCATGATGGGGCTGTAATTATTCAAAAGAATACTGTTGCAGCGGCTGCCTGCTATCTTCCTTTGTCTGAGAGTCCATTTATTTCAAAGGAACTAGGCACAAGGCATAGGGCTGCACTAGGAATTAGTGAAGTTACGGATAGTATTACCGTCGTTGTTTCGGAAGAGACGGGTAGTATCTCTCTTACAAGGAATGGAGAACTACATCGTGATTTAAAAGCAGATGGCTTAAAGGAATTACTTACGAGTGAATTAATCATTCATAATAAAGCAAAACAAGCTTCTTCCGCTCGTTGGAACTGGAGGGGGAAGAATAATGGATAAATTGATGGATAACCCATGGTTTATAAAAATTCTTGCGTTATTATTGGCTGTTCTATTGTATTCCTCCATCCCAAACTCAGGTGATGTGAATGTTCCAGGAAAGCAATCGTCAGTTACCATTAAGGATTTTCCTGTAAAAGTGTATTATGATACAGAAAATTTAGTGGTGTCTGGTATCCCAGAGACAGTGGATATTACCTTAAAAGGTCCAATGACACATGTTCAGTCTGCCAATACTTTAAGAAATTTTGAAGTATTCGTGGATTTAACGAATGCAAAAATTGGGAAACAAAAAGTGAAACTAGAGGTAAAAGACCTTTCCGATAAACTAAAGGCAACCTTGAAACCAGATACGGTAACAGTATCTGTGCAAGAAAAAATCACCAAGGAATTTAAAGTCGAAGCAGAATTTAACAAGGGACAAATTGAGGATGGCTATTCTGCCGGACAACCTATTGTAGAACCAAATAAAGTAAAAATCACAGGTGCAAAGAGTGCCATTGATCAAATCACTTATGTAAAAGCGACTGTAGAGGCAAAAGAGAAATGGAAGGAAACCGTTACGAAAGAAGCCACGGTTCAAGTTTTAGATAAGGATTTAAATAAGTTGGATGTAACGGTGGAGCCAGGTACAGTAAAAGTCACCATTCCAATTAAAGATAATAGTAAGACGGTCCCGATTACGGTGCAAAAGAAGGGAACACCGCCAACGGGAGTAACAATAGAATCCATAGATTTAGATGTAAAAGAGGCGACCATTATCGGTCCGGAGGATATTCTCAAGGATACCGAAAGTGTACGTGTAGAAGTTGACATTAGCAAAATTACGGAGAATACCACGCTCGACTTACCTGTCATCATTTCGAATGGAATTACGAAGGTTACACCGCAGATGGTAAAGGCAACAGTTGTCGTTAAAAAGATGGAAGAAAAAACAGTTTCGGAAATCCCTTTAAAAATTCGAGGATTATCCGAAAATTATGATGCGGAGATTAATGACCCGGTGAATCAGATGATCAGTTTATTGGTTACTGGTCCTAGTGCTGCTGTAATTGGGTTAAAGCCTGAGGATTTTTCCGTGTATGTTGACCTCTCCAGCCTTTCTGAAGGGGATTACGATGTGAATATCCGTATAGAAGGCCCTAAAGATCTCAACTGGAAACCGGATAAAGCAAAGGCGAAAATCAAAATTACAAATAACAATGCATAAGATCCAGCTTATATATTGAAGGAGCGATTTTTGAAATGGGAAAATATTTTGGTACCGATGGGGTACGCGGAGTAGCAAATAGTGAATTAACACCTGAATTAGCTTTTAAATTAGGCCGATTTGGCGGGTATGTTTTAACGAAGGATAAAGATCGTCCAAAGGTACTAATTGGGCGTGATACACGTATATCTGGTCATATGCTTGAAGGTGCCCTCGTAGCAGGATTATTGTCTACTGGTGCTGAGGTTATGCGTTTAGGTGTCATTTCTACACCAGGTGTATCTTATTTAACAAAAGCATTAGGAGCTCAGGCGGGTGTAATGATTTCTGCCTCACATAACCCTGTAGCGGATAACGGAATTAAATTTTTCGGTCCAGACGGTTTTAAACTTTCGGATGAGCAGGAAAATGAAATTGAAGAATTAATGGACTTATCTGAAGATCAACTACCGCGTCCAACGGGTGGTGACCTTGGACAGGTCATGGATTATTTTGAAGGCGGACAAAAGTATCTGCAATACTTAAAAAATAGTGTAGATGAAGATTTCGCCGGTATCCATATTGCGTTGGATTGCGCGCATGGGGCAACGTCTTCATTGGCATCTCACCTATTTGCTGATTTGGATGCAGACCTTTCAACCATGGGGGCATCTCCTAATGGATTAAATATCAATGCGGGAGTGGGTTCTACTCACCCCGAAGCCCTTGCTGCTTTAGTAAAAGAAAAAGGTGCCGATGTTGGTTTGTCGTTTGATGGGGATGGCGACCGTTTAATTGCGATTGATGAAAAAGGGAATATTGTCGATGGCGATCAAATTCTCTATATTTGTGGAAAGTATATGAAGGAACATGGACGCTTAAAGCATGGAACGATTGTGTCTACAGTCATGAGTAACCTTGGTTTTTATAAGGCCTTAGAGAGCCACGGAATTAACAGCGTACCGACTGCTGTTGGTGACCGCTACGTGGTAGAAGAAATGAAGAAAAATGGATTTAATCTAGGTGGAGAACAATCCGGTCATATTATTTTCTTGGATTACAACACAACAGGTGACGGTCTATTAACAGGATTACAATTAGTAAACATTATGAAGGCAACACAAAAGCCATTATCTGAGCTTGCAAGCGAAATGAAAAAATTCCCTCAAAAGCTCGTGAATGTTCGCGTAACGGATAAGCACCATGTAACAGATAATGTGAGAGTGAAGGAAGTTATTGATCAGGTAGAAGCAGAAATGGCTGGGGACGGAAGAATCCTTGTTCGTCCATCAGGAACAGAGCCGCTAGTTCGCGTAATGGCAGAAGCGCCAACACAGGAACTATGTGATGCTTATGTAGATCGTATTGTTGCCGTTGTGAAAGAAGAAATGGAATTAAAAGAATAAATGAATGAAGCTCCGGCACAAGTGGCTGGAGCTTTTCCAATTTAAAGGAACGGGTAGAATCTCCGATGCATACTTTATTATGTATTATCGGTTAAATTTGGAAAATATTAATAATTTTAGGTTATTAGTTGACGGACTCTGCCAATCATAGTAGTATTAACATGCTTTGTTTTTTAAAGCAAGTTGACCATTCTAATATAGAAAGGTGGATAGGTGTTAAGAGTGAACAATAAAAGCGCCTGAACTAATCTTCAGTGGATAGATTAGTTGACGAGGAGGAGGTTTATCGAATGATCGGCGGATACCTCCCGGTTGGGACGCACAACCGAAAAAATTCTTCTTTAAAACATAGGGGCAACTCTGTGCACAAAGAGAAGAATATGCGCATACTAATTGTAATGTTTAAAACGGTATAGACAGATACCTAAAACAGAGATAAGGGGGCAAGTACGCCTCCAAAGAGCCTTGCCCCCTGTATCAGGGAGGAAATAGAAAATGTGTGGAATTGTTGGATATATTGGAAATAACGACTCGAAAGAAATTTTATTAAAAGGGTTAGAAAAACTTGAATATAGAGGATACGACTCAGCAGGTATTGCTGTTAAGAACGCAAATGGCATTCACGTGTTCAAAGAAAAGGGCCGCATTGCTGATTTACGTAACATTGTAGACCAGGACGTTTCGGCTAACATCGGGATTGGTCATACTCGCTGGGCAACACATGGTGTTCCAAGCAAAGTGAACTCTCACCCACACCAAAGTGCATCTAGTCGTTTTACGTTAGTTCATAATGGTGTCATTGAAAACTATGACCTGTTAAAGAGCGAATACCTAACAGACGTAACCTTTGTTAGTGAAACAGACACAGAAGTTATCGTTCAGATGATTGAACTTTTTGTTAACGAAGGCTTAGACGTTTTAGAAGCTTTCCGTAAAACACTAACATTGTTACACGGTTCTTATGCGCTTGCGCTTTTAGATGCTGAGGACAATGATACCATCTATGTTGCGAAAAACAAAAGTCCGCTTCTTGTCGGTCTTGGGAATGGCTTTAATGTAGTAGCAAGTGACGCCATGGCTATGCTTCAAGTAACTGATCAGTACGTAGAATTAATGGACAAAGAAATTGTCATCGTAACGAAGGATGAAGTGACAATTCAAAATCTTAACGGTGAAATCATCAACCGTGCTCCATACAAAGCAGAACTTGATGCAAGTGATATTGAAAAGGGTACGTACCCACACTATATGCTTAAAGAAATTGATGAACAGCCGCTAGTGATGCGTCGTATCATCCAAATGTACCAGAATGAGCAAGGTGAATTAGCGATTGATCGTGAAATCGTCAATGCTGTCAATGCAGCGGATCGTATCTACATCATTGCTGCTGGTACTTCTTATCACGCAGGTCTAGTTGGAAAGCAATTCATTGAAAAAATGGCGAAAATTCCAGTTGAGGTTCATATCTCAAGTGAATTCGGCTATAACATGCCGTTGCTTTCTGAAAAGCCGTTGTTTATCTTCATTTCACAAAGTGGAGAAACAGCAGACAGCCGTGCCGTTCTTGTCAATGTGAAAGAAATGGGTCACCCTGCCTTAACGATTACGAACGTTCCAGGTTCTACCCTTTCTCGTGAAGCAGACTATACGCTTTTATTACATGCGGGTCCTGAAATTGCTGTTGCTTCTACAAAGGCTTACACTGCACAATTAGCTGTTCTTGTTATTTTAGCGGAAGTTGCAGCGAAGAGCCGTAACCTAAGCGTTGATTTTGATCTTGTAAAAGAGCTAGGTATTGTGGCAAACGCAATGGAAGTTCTTTGTGATTCAAAAGAGATCATTGAACAGATCGCAAGAGAATTTTTATCCGTTACACGCAATTGTTTCTTCATCGGCCGCGGAATCGACTTCTATGTTGGTTTAGAAGGTGCGTTAAAGCTGAAAGAGATTTCGTATATTCAAGCAGAAGGCTTTGCTGGCGGTGAATTAAAGCACGGTACTATCGCTTTAATTGAAGAGGGTACACCAGTAATCGCTCTTGCAACGCAAGAAAGTGTCAACCTAAGTATTCGTGGAAATGTAAAGGAAGTTGTAGCCCGCGGTGCAAACCCATGTATCATATCAATGAAGGGTCTAAACCGTGACGAAGACAGCTTCGTGATTCCAGAAGTAAATGATTTATTAACACCACTTATCTCTGTCATTCCATTACAATTACTTTCTTACTATGCAGCTCTACACCGCGATTGCGACGTAGACAAACCGCGTAACCTTGCTAAATCAGTAACGGTGGAGTAATTGTTATAGGAGAATTTAAAGTCTTGTTCACCAACAATAATGTTTGTAACTAGAACATTATTGTTGGTTACTTTTAATTTTAGTTGGTAACTGAACAATATTGTATGTAACTTCAAAGAGTTATTTTATGATTTGAATAAATTAGATTGAAATTGGAAATATTGTTTTTGTAATAGATAATTTAGGGCAAAGCATTACCAAGGGGCTAAATTGTTGCATTTGGTTTAAATCTTAAACTAGAAGCACCAATTAACAAAAAACTTTAAGAAAAGGCAAAAATTAAATAGCATTAGGAATTTTTAGTTTAAAACTAATGCTTTTTTAATTTGGCCTTTTTTAAAAGTTAATGTTAATTGGTGCTTTTTGTTTTGCCCTTTTTAATCATTTTTTTGAGAGGAAGTCAAACCATGTCTAAAGGGAAGAAGATTCAGAAGTTACAACAAAATCAAATTAGGGACGGAAGAGGTCAGGGAACTGGAAAGGATTATAAACCATTTATCCAAGCACATGACAACAAAGTAGCCTCTGAGGGTTGGATATCTAGACACTTAGGGTGGAAAACCCAAAGAATTCATAACACTCTGTCTAGCCATGAAAGGAGATTTTTATACTACTTAGAATGGATTGATGAAGTAGTTGATATAAGAGAGCAGTTTCCGTTACTTCCACAAAGCAGGACAGAGGAAATTGCAAAACAGCTTGGTATTAAACATGCAAATGTTGAAGGGGTCCCTGTGGTAATGACTACTGATTTTATGATCACGATACAAACTTCAAAAGGGTTAGTTGATATAGTACGAACAGTGAAACCTGCTTCGAAATTGAGTAAGCGCACATTGGAGTTGTTTGAAATAGAAAGGAGGTATTTTCTAGAACAAGGGATTGATTGGGGCATTATTACCGAAAAAAGAATGCCAGATATACTAATATCAAATATTGAGTGGTTTTATGAAGCGCGATACTTAAGTACTAGACCAACAGTGGATGAAGAGTTAGTTTCACTAATCAAACATGATCTTTTTAATATTATATTTCGGGATGAAGGTAGTACTCCTATAAGT
This sequence comes from Neobacillus sp. Soil_C_43, assembly GCF_057656715.1. Classification (NCBI taxonomy): domain Bacteria; kingdom Bacillati; phylum Bacillota; class Bacilli; order Caryophanales; family Bacillaceae; genus Neobacillus; species Neobacillus sp. Soil_C_43. The sequence goes on along the minus strand of NZ_JBDGJV010000029.1, from coordinate 32,800 downwards.
AAGTTATGTATTAGATGCGACAAAATCTTTGGAATAGAATCTGGAACAAGTATGTTTATCCTGAAACATATGCTTGCCACTAAGAAGTGGAGCACCGATATGAATCTAAAATTAAGAAATTCAAATCCATTAAAAATAACGAACTTGGAAGAAACTCAATCTGTAAGCATTGATAACGTTGGTTAGAAAGGGGTTAATGTGATGCAAATTTATCAAAATACTGTTATTGAGTTATTAGACTTAGAATTGAAAACTAACCAAATTATTCGAGTTTTATGGATATCTCCGAATAAAGAAACGACTTATATAGTGAATATAACTGACCATAAAAATTTGTGCTTTCCCTACAGTATAAACTATCACGACCTTTTAAACGATCTTGAAGAAGATAGAGCGAAAATATTAGAGGTGGATCCAGATATAAGGCTTATATCACCAGAAGAAGAATACTTACAAAAGTACAAAGGAAATCGAGATGCTAATTGGGAAGTAATAAAGGACATTGTCAGCCAAGAACCAGAAATATATTTATCAAAACACCGGGGACTGTTAATTGAAGAAACCAAAGAAAGAACAGGGAGATCAAAGAAGGAAATATATAGGCTTTTAAAAAGGTATTGGTTTTATGGAAAAACAAAAAATGCCCTCTTAAATAACTATTTTGAATGTGGTCTTACAACAAAACCAAAACAGTTTAAGAAAAACCCCGGACCTAAATCAAAGGATGGGAATGGATGGATTGTTACAGACAAGGATAGGGAAATCTTTAAAAAGGCAGTAAGAAAGTTTCACATTGAACAAAAAATGAATCTTACAGCAACCCATCAACATATGCGTGAAGAATGGTATCATACTGGTTTTTATAGGGAACATGGTGTTATGGTTCCGATAGTAGAGGCGGATAAAGCTCCTTCTTTAAGACAGTTTATGTACTGGTATAATAAAGAGTTTTCATATGTTCAAAAATATTCCAATAGAAAAGGTAAAAGAAAGGCAGAAATGGATATCAGGCCATTGGACGGAGATGCAGCAGAAAGGGCATTAGGTATTGGTTATGTATACGAAATTGATTCAACTCCTGCAGACATCATTTTAGTAGCAGAAGATAGAAAAACCATAATTGGCACCCCTACATTATATATTGTAAAAGACGTATATAGTCGAATGATAGCAGGGTTTCATGCAAGTCTATCTCCTGCTTCAAAAATTGAGCTTATGGTTGCAATGATTAATGCGGCATCCGATAAAGTTGAATTCTGTAAGCAATATGGGATTAACATAGATGAAAGTGATTGGCCGTGTAAAAATTTACCTGTATATCTAGCGGGTGACCGTGGTGAATTAAAAGGAAAATGGGCAGAAAACCTTGTCAATATTAAAGTTGATGTGGATAATGCTCCCTCGTATCGAGGAGACTTAAAACCTTTTGTAGAACAGCATTTTAGGTTAACCAATGATGAAATTCGTGAATTATTATATAGGACTGGAGCAAAACCACCTAAAATGATTGAGCGTGGAGATGAAGACCCTACTCGAAAAGCGGCATTGACTATTTATGAGTTTATTCAATTTATGATTGTTCAAATTCTTACATTTAATAAATGTGCACTTCCCCAAACTTTCCTAGTAACTAAAGAAATGTTTGATGAAAAAGTAGAATTAACACCAAAAGGAATTTGGGAATGGGGAGAAAATAATTCTCTTTTACATGAGGAACCACGTGATGTACTTATATATAATTTATTGCCTAAAGGAGAGGCAACTGTGACGAGAAGAGGAATTAAGTTTTCTGATATGTGTTATACAAGTGATAAAGGCTTAAAACATGGCTGGTTTGTAGAGTGTGAAATTGATGGAAAGAAGGATATTAAAGTAAGTTATGATCCAAGAAATGTTAGTAGCGTATTTATCCGTTTAAAAAGCGGGAAAATAGAGCAATGTTTTCTTACAAGTAAGTATAACGAATATGAAGGATTACATTTAGAGGACGTTAAGGCAATTATGAAATACAAAAAAGAGGAAATTAAAAGATTGGAGAGAGAAGAAAAGCAACATAAAGCGGTTTTGCATGCTTTCGCTAAAAATCTGGTTAAGGATGCTATTACAAAAACTAGTGATGCTACTGAAGGAATGAGCATTGCAGAGAGGCAACAAAGCAAGAGAGAAACAAAAAAATCTGAAAGTAGAAAGGTTGGTAGCGAGTATGCTATAACTGCTGCTACAACAAAAAGTAAAGAAATTACTACAGCAGAGGTAATTTCCTTTCCATTAGAAAGTCAGACAACTATCTTTAGCAATGTGAATCAAATTCAAAAAGTGTTCGAAGAAAAAAGCAAGAAAGGAAGAAGAGGTCGTGGAAAATTGGAGTGAGGATCTAAAAGATTTAAAAGGTATACATTGTAAAGCAGAATATAAAGAACAAATAATAGAAGAGCATAAAGGAAATCCTTTCATCGAGGCAATTCCACGAAAAGTCAAAGTTGAAGATTTTTTTGAACGACTGTATTCTGTACCTTCTTTTAAAGATGAATACTTGGACTTAGATGCTGAAGAAAGATTGACATTAGTACAACAAATCAAGCCTAGTTTCTGGTTACCTTTTCCTAGCCACTATGATAAGTACAGAGCTCTATATAACATGATTAAAATAGGATATCAATCAAGAAATCCGTTGCTTCCAATGTATAACCGTCAATTCGCAATTGGTTGGGATAAGATTTTTGAGAAGGGCTTAGATAAAAATGGTGCTAATTTTGCTGGAAATATTCAGACTGCACAGAGTTTAGCTGAAATTGGGTTAAGTGGAATGGGGAAGAGTAAAATATATGAACGTATTCTAAAGTCTCTATTTCCTCAGGTTATACACCATACCGAGTATAAAAATAAACAATTAATAATGAAACAGGTACTTTGGCTACATATTGAATGCCCAAGTGGCAAATCAGTGGGGGCATTAACTAGAAATTTTTATGCCAAGGTTGATGAATTATTAGGTACTAATTATTACGAAAAAATTGGTGAAAAAGGAGGGACAATAGATAATTTAGCAAAGAGGATGGTTAAAGTTGCGGCTCTAATAAATCTTGGCGTTTTGGTTATTGATGAAATACAAAACGTTCATAAGGCTCATTCGGGCGGTGATGAACGAATGATTAATTTTATTACAGAATTGGTAAATACAATTGGTATACCTGTAATCATAATAGGTACATTCAAAGCGATGTACCTTTTTGAAAAATCTCTAGCAAACTCTCGTCGAGCAGTTTCGGATATGTATGTGGAGAATGTAACAAGTTTTTTTTTACAGGAAAGCTGGGAGTGGAAAGAATTTATAGAGAATCTTTGGGATCAACAGTATACAAAAACATATACTCCGTTAACTGCTGATATTAAACACACTATGTACCATCAAACTCTAGGAATTCCGGATGTAGCAGTTAAGTTATTCATACATGTACAAGCAAAAGCAATATTAAATGGAACAGACGAGAAAATTACAGTATCACTTATTAATGAAGTAGCTTCAAAAAGTTTACGTATTCTGCAACCTGTTTTTAATAAGATTTTAAGAGGAAATACTTCAGAGGTTGATAAGTTAGACGACATACAACCTGATTGGAAATCGTTTAATGAGTATATTAAAGAAGCTTCACATCGAATGAATTTTTATGGAAAAACAGCTATAGATCATTCCAGGGCCATTCAACAAAGAAATAAAGAAAATCTTCTCGAAGAATTAATAATGTTTGCCTCTAATCTTATATCTGAACCGGACCTGGCGAAATCTATTGCTAAATCTGTTTACGAAGCGAGCAATGGAATGGGAGTAAAGGAGACGATGTGTGCACAAATTGCCAAAACCGCAATTGCAATAAAAGAAAGTGCCCAAGCAGTAAAGTCGGACGAAAAAGATAGTATTATCTTTAAAACCAAAAAGTCTACAAAGATAGCACCTATGTTAGAAGAAGGAGATATCAGATTCGTTGTAAAGCAAGGTCAGGCAAGAAAATTCACAGCAGAAGAGTCATTATATGAAGCTGGGATAGTAAAAGACTGTAAAGAATTGCTAAGTCATATTCATTAATTTAGGGGTAACATAATGTTCATTTATTTTCCTTATCCATATCCGAATGAAGACTACAGAAGTGTAATATTTCGTTATCACAATCGAGTTGGAAATATAGATATGATTGAGACTAAAAAAGAGTTATTTGATATTAGTTCATCAAAGTTGGGACATTTTCCAAGAAACATTTCCTATCTGATAAAAAAACTATCTCAGGAAGCTGAGGTATTAAAAGAAGGAATTCTTCGGTGTACTTGGTATTCTTTATTTAACCCCTTCATAGAAGCTGATAGATTAACAAAAGTAGAAGAAGATATATTATTTGGGAGATGTTCACAAAAGAATTATGTAGGTAGAATAGCTATTCAAAGACATACACCGGTATTGTCAAAAACTATAAACTATTGTATTGAGTGCATGCTAGAAGATTATGAAAGAAACGGGGAAGTATTTGCACATTTAGATCACCAAGTTTATTTTCTAGATTTTTGCCCAATCCATCTAATTAAGTTAAATGAAAAATGCCCTGAATGTAATATGCCTTTCTCTAATACTTTGAGTGGAACCTTATCTATAAAGCCATGTTGTTCTAGCTCGAATTCTCAAAAGGTAGAAGTAAGCAAAATAAATAAGTTAAAGTTAAGGCTATTTAGTGAACTAAAATATTTTAAAAAACACGCAGGTAATATGGAATCCCATTTTTTATTTTCAAGAATTATCGCTATGATTGGAAAAAATGGTTATATAGATATAAGAGGATTTATTGATAGGAAAAGGTTAATTGATGATTTAACTAAATACTTTGGAAAAGAAACTCTTGAATCAGTAAGTATATATTCGGAATCTTTAACAAAGGAACATCTAGCTTATTTTATAAATCAGAAATATATGTCAAAATTCATTATTCTTTACCTCCTTGTAATATTATTTTTAGAAGGAACAGTAAAGAAATGGCTAGAGGAAGATGAGTATTTTTCGATACCTATACCATTTGGAAACGGACCCTGGCCGTGTTACAACACCTTTTGTCCTTCATATCAGTTAAATTCAATAACTAAATGCAAACGAACTATTACAGGGAAAATTAATATTGGGAGGTTTACCTGCGAGTTCTGTGGGTTTGTATATACGCGTAAACAACTTTTGGAAGGTAGTTTACCTGAACGGTTTCAATTAGAACGGTGGGGGTTTTTATTAAAAGAGAAAGTTAAAGAATTATACGATTCTGGAAATAAAATAAATGATATTGCTGCCCTTACAGGAACTCCTATACCTACAATAAAAAATTTCCTAAAGCTGTATAAAGAAAATGGAAAGTTTAAAGGAATTGACATAGAAAGTAACGATACAGTAGATGAACTGTTAAGTGGGTTTAATGAGGTTGCAGCTTCTTTTGATCAAATTCAAAAAGAATCATATAAAGAAAAAATAAGCATTCTAGTTACGTCTCAGAAAGACCTAACAAGGAGCAAATTAAAAAAAACTGCTCCAACCGAATATGCGTGGATATTAAAAAATGATAGGAAATGGTTAGATGAAATCCTTCCACCATTCAAAATACAAACACTAGACTACTGTTCAATGGATGTCGATTTAAGGTTGCAAGTTAGAAAGGCCGCAAAGATGTTAATAGCTTCTAATCCGCCAACACGAATTAAACAATATTCAATTTTAAATAAATTAAACGTTAAGGATAAACATCGGATACTAAGCCATAAAGAGAAACTTCCGTTAACCGTAGCGGAATTAAACTCTCACATTGAAAGTATAGAAGACTATCAAGTTAGACATATACCGTCACTTTTCTCTCAACTTAAAGCAAGCGGATATGTTAATGTTACGGTGGAAAGCATTCTTGCATTTCGGAGATCATATAGAAGTTGTACTGAAGAAACTAAACACAGAATAGAGAAGGTACTTAGTGAATTACAAGGTGAAGAATAAAATAATGAGGTTCTTAAAACCATAAAAATAGGGAAGGATATCAATACTTACTCTAGGAGTGATAATAATATGATATCCTTTCCTTTTCTTTATGAAGATGAATTATTATATAGTGCGTTTGCGAGATATCATCAATGCTCAGGTAATGAAAATCCAAAGCATTCGGTTGAGGATATATATGGTGTAAAAACTGTTTGTGCATCAACAACCATCCCAGCAAACTTACAAATGTTGTGTCAAAGGCTACCTCAAACAAAAATAAATAATCCAAGTTTTTTTATTGATAAACATACAATGCTGCCTTACTACGCCCCATTTCTCCAAAAAGATAGGTATCGAGAGCTGGAAAGGGTGATGAGTGAAGATAATGGAATATCCATTTTTATGAAGTTAGGAAGGGTTGCTAGTAATATCAAGAGTAATGAGTATCTTAAATATTGTTATAAGTGTGTTACCGAAGAAATAAAAACTAACGGAGAGGCTTTTTGGCATAGGACACATCAAGGTGAAGGCGTGAAAATATGCCCCAAACATAAAACATGGTTAATAGATTCCGTTGTTAGGTATTCTGAAAGAAAACATAAACAGGAGTTCGTCCCAATTGAATTAGGATTGAATGTGAGGGAATCCATTAAAGATGTCATTACAAATAATGCATATGAACATTATTTATTTATTGCTGAACAGACATATTACCTACTAAATAACAAAATTGAACCTTTGGAATTAAAGAAATTACAGAAATATTATGTAGCAAAAGTGCAGGAAATGGGGATGACGTCTGTACAAGGAAGGATTAGATGGAAGGAGTTAATCAGTTCGTTCAGCAAATACTATGGAGAAGAGTTACTTCAAAGTTTAAGCTGTTATGTTGAATCGGGAGAAGATACGTGGCTACATAAGTTATTAAGAAAACCTGAAATATGTTGTCATCCTTTAAGACATATTTTATTCTTGGGCTTCTTAGGGGAAACAGTTCCTAAAATCGTTAACCAAATAGAGACTGTCTCCTACAGCTCGTTTGGAGATGGACCTTGGATTTGCTTAAATAAAGCAGCGGAACATTTTCAAAAACCTGTCGTAACTTCATGTGACATTACCAGGGATTATAAAACAGGCCATCCTATCGGCACATTTTCTTGTTCGTGTGGATTTGTTTTTTCTAGAAAAGGGCCAGATAAAACAAATGAGGACAGATATAAAATTGGTCGGATAAAAGAATTTGGTAGAGTATGGGAAGATAAGTTAGCTGAGTTGGCACAAAAAAAATTATCTTTGCGGAAGATGGCAAAACTGTTAGGCGTGGATCCAAAGACAATAAAAAGAAATTTAAACAGACGAGTTGATGAACAAATAAATATAACCCTAAATGATAATACCATAAAATTTAAAAACTATAGAAGTGAATGGGCGATACTCCTGAAAAACAACGTTGGTAAAACTATTACAGAATTAAGAGCAATAAGTCCAAGACTATTCATCTGGTTATACCGTAATGATAGAGAGTGGTTAAAAGACAATTATCCATTGAGTGAACAAAGGAATATTCCATTAAATGGCCTACTAAGAGTGAATTGGAAAAAACGAGATGAAGAAATAGCAATGAAGGTAGAAACAATTGTTTATACCATCCTCTCTGAAAAAGATAATTTAACCAGAGTAACAAGGAATGAAATAGGTCGAAGACTAGGTAAGTTGGCGTGGTTTCTAAAATATTTAGATCGGCTCCCTAAAACACTGGTAATTGTCAATAAAAGTATAGAAACGGTGGAAAAATTTCAGATAAGAAGAATCAAGAATGTAGTCAGGGAGCTAAGAAAAACTAATGCATCGATTAAAGAATGGCAAGTAATTCGTGCAGCAGGATTAAAAAAAGAGTTCGCAGAGAGTTTAAAAGAGGTAATTACCAATGAAATCCATAGTTACCCAACGAAAGAAGAGCATACGTATGTAGAGGATATTAGTGTATAATATCCTCTGTTTTTTTATGGACTTGTGCAATTCCTTTTGATCCTAACTTAAGCATAAAGGCAGTGGAATATCCGTTGCTTTTTGCCATTCTTCCCTAAAAATATTTTCTATAAAATTCTCTTCTAATGCTTCCACTTAATTGAGCATAAACCCTAGTGGTCTCGCTTTTTTCGTGTCCAAGTAAACTTTGAATCACATCAATAGGAGCTCCGTTGTTCAATAGATGCGTGGCATAGCTATGGCGTAGTTGGTGTGGATGAATTTCTTTGTTGATCCCTGCCTGACTTGATATACGTTTTATGATGTATCTCTGTTGTCCGATGCTCATTCTATGTGGTTGCCGTTCAGTAAAAAAAATAGAAGGGTCTTTATCCTACCGGAAGTCTAAGTTCGCTTGAGCCAGATTTCACATCTTATATTAAAGTATACCTCTCTCTCCTTGTCTCCTTTTCCAAGGACAATGGCTGAAAGATTTGACCAATTAATACAATTCTTATCTAGAGTAACAATTTCACCTATTCTACAACCTGTTGAAACATAAATTCAAATAATGCTTTTCCATTGGAGTAAAACATGCTTCCCTCAAATGTTCAATCTCTCTCTCCGTTAAAAATTTTGGTATCCGTTTCCCTTGTTTAGGTTCTTTGATTTTCACAGCTGGATTTTTGGATATATACCCCTCCTCGTGGGACCAACGAAATATTGATTTAATAAACCGTATCTGATGAGAAAAACTGATGGCTTGAGGTATTCATTGGATATTGATAAGTATCCTTTTAGCTGTTCAGTCGTCATTGATCCAATATTCATATCCTTAAAGTATTCGATTTGTAGCTTTGATTGAAGCCTATATGCTTTTAAAGTTTGGGGGGAGAATCCTTCAATCCTTTTATCCGATTCATATAATTCCCAGGCTTTTGATAGTAACAAAATAATTTCCTCTTTTTCAGTTGTATTGGAGGAATTATTGCCTTATTTATAGAAATGGAAACTTTAGATATGAACCTTGGGGAAGAATAGGAAAAGATGGAACTTAAAGGATTTTGTTGAGGAGGTGTTACAACAAAGACAGTGCAGTTGGAGTTCCAAGATGTATTGTAATCAATTTTTGATTGTATTGAGAAGTCAATCCTTTTGGGTTAAAAAATAAATAGGAGATTACGCCAAAATGAAAAATACCTTTGAAATATCCTGGGTAGCTTTATGTAGAATATTCGGTACACTTGACAAGGATGAATACGACGAGAAGCTAAATAGTACACTTTTGTCTTTATATAATCAATGCTCGAATGAACAAAAAAATAAACTAGAGGAGTTATATCCTGAATTAATCAAACGAATTAGTGAAGCAATGATTAATACAAGTTATGGCAGTGAAAATTCTGGCAGCTAGTATATAGAGGAGTAGCTGTCAATGATTTAAATTCATTTATCATATAGAATACATCTAAACTATCATGTTGCAATTAAAAATACGAAGTAATACCAACTATATCACTTGATATTTTGCTATATACTCATCAAGCTGTTGGCTTATTGCAATTGTTTTTTCACTTGCAAGTCCCTCTTTTAACCCAGCTTGAATCATTTCTTTTCGTAAGGACTTGATTATTAATAGTAAGGTACCTTTTTTATCAGAAATTGGCATTGAAAGCATAAGAATAACTCCCGTTTACAAATATTTACCAAAAAAGTATAACGAAAAAATGAAGTACGGATATCCCATTTAAGAAAAAAGACACAATTTGTTCAAATTTAAATCAATGTCATAATTAGACTAAGATGTGCAAAAAAAGAAATGGAGCTTCATAAGTTATCAGGGTTCAAGGGTTTAAGATAGTATGGCTGCTGCGAGCCCGTTTTCTTCTTGAGCTAACGAAGCAGTTTAGCTCGGGGTTGTCAGTTGCCGAAAACTTTATTCCATTCCCGACAAAGAAAAAACCCAATGCAATTGCATTGGGTTTAAACATTGGTACAACCGCGTTCGCCAAGTAACGGAGTCCATGTAGCCCCATCTGGACAGCAAACTTTGGTTGACCAATAGAGCTTAGAGGGCGACTAGCTCTGCGAGCTTGGCAGCTACGTCTGCCATTGGCTCTTCAGCAGTGTCCAGGCCGCTTCGCGATCCGAGCAAGGGACTGACTTCGCGGAGAGCTTCATACGTTGTCCCATGCACAATCGGAACGAGCCGATCACGTGCGAGGAGTGCTGAAAGTTCTTTGTCAGCGATGCCCTCTTTTGGGAGGCGGCGTAGTAACTCAGGGGTAACCAGCACAATCCCAACTCGCGAGTTCGCCAAGCCTTTGTCGATGGTGCGCATCAACGGCTGACCGAGGCCAACATCTTTCTCGCTGAACCAGACGGAAACACCAAGTGACTGAAGCAAATCGTGCAGCTCCTTGGCTGCCCCCTTCCGGTCGTCCCACGCATGGCAGAGGAAGACGTCTCGAAGGTCAGGCAGTTTTTCTGCCAGGTCTTCAACGCTTTTGCGGACCGGTGTGAGTGCCTGAACTTCTGCAGGCGTGTACAATATGGACGAACCTGCTCCTGACCAGCGCGGTTTTACACTGCGGACCGAACCTCCGCTGCTGCTACGACCGCCCCCACTTGTCTGGGACGGGGAATAAGATGAATGCGAGTACGAGGGTGAATACGAGTACGAAGTGTAGCCGCGAGAACGCCCTCTGCATGCTGGACAGTTTTCTGCGGCACTCGCGGAGCTATGTCCCCTTACTGGAGCTGTGCATCTAACCATGTTTCTACCTCCCTAATTGAATATATAATACTGACAAATTATACCACATTTCTCCAAAAAATACAGATGATATAGGAGGTTCTACCTTTCATCATGGAGAGTATGTAACTGTTGTCTTAAAAGTCTATGGGGTATACCTTTCCTGTAAAATTTGAACTCAAGACATTAGATGTTTAGCAATAAGAACTAATATGCATAATTCTTTTATTTTTATCCATACCACGCTAACGGGAAACGTTAGTTTAACGAGCAAAAGGCTGTAGTCACTATCTTGATCTTCCATTATCGGGCGCTATCCTTGAACAAGGTAGGTAATGCGCTCATTTTTATTAAATGGCCATATTGTGTAGCAACACAGTTATTGTATTATGCTAAATAAGGAAGATATTGTGAAGAAAAGTACTTAAAGTAACGGGCAGTTTAGTGCAAGAAGGAATTCAACTATGGGTAGCGAATATTCAATAGATTCAAGGTGATGGTAATATAGGCGAATTGATTCAATTTAAATGTATAGGGGGGAAAAGATTATTAAAAAATTTAAAGCTAGTCTAGCAGTTTTAACTATTTTTCTATTGGTAGCTTGCAATACAACTACTTCTAAATCAAAGGACAAAATAGAACATTTCTCTTCTAAAGAAAAGGCTTTTCAACATTACATAAAAATTGAAAATGTTGCAGGCAGTATTGATTTAATTACTACTTTACAAGGAGACAAGTTATTAGTAACCCAAGAGAGTACCAATATTTATTTTGTTGGAGAATTAAAAAAGGAAGCCAATGGGTTTTTTGCTGAGAAAATTACACCAGGTTTTCAGTTGACCGCAGAAACAGTTTTTGAACTAAACACAATGAATGGCAATAAATACACAATTTATTTTAAAAAGACTAAAGATGAACCTAATTACGTTTCAGTATCTAACGGTGAATATTTTGTCTCTATTCTAGAAGGGCATACCTTAAGTGAAGACAAATTGACTGCAAAAAATGTAATAAATGATGTTGAAAATGTGAAAAAGTAAATTGGCTAAAACGTGTAAAAGAAGTTGAATTAGCTGCATTAAGGCAGCTTTTCTTTTGCACTAACGAAGCAGGTTAGCACAATTAGAAATTGAATATTTGCCATTCAAAATGCGAATTATTGGAGTTGGTGTTATGGAAGATAACAGGAAGAATGCTTATAAGACTTTGATTTATCAAGCATTTTTAGATATCAAAAATAGTAATGATTTAAAAGAAGCATTCCATATTGCTCATTCTTTCCACAATCTCTCCGAATTTCTTATTAAAGATTTCGACGGAATGGATGAAGATAATTTTTGGAGTCGAATTAAATACTTGGAAGATAATTATAGTCTAAACCATTACAGAAGTTTATTTGAAGAAACAATCATCGAAGGTAGTTCTTAAACTAAAGTGGTCGATGCTTCAATAATGAAGGATCGCTTTTTCTTATTGTAGTAACGGACAGGTTAGTGCAAGAAGGTTTCTTTTTTTTATATGAAGAATATATATACTAAATGGAATTAGCTAGGTGAAAAGTGTATGAAAAATAACGATAGAAAGAAAAGGTTAGAAATACTTTTAGAACGGCAAAAACGAAAACAAGACAAAATAAATAGTAACAATTATGGAGTTTTATTTAATGAATATATTGAAGTTCTCGGAAGTGAAGTGACTATTTTTTCTAATGAGAAGAGTAATGAACTCTATGAATCCTTTGAAAATCAAGTACCATTTACAACATTTAGCCGAATCGATTGGCACAAAATAGAAAACCATCACCTGATTTCTGATTTATCTGAGGTTGCTGACCTACTCAAAAATGAGTATGTTGAAGTGTACTGGAGTTCCGAGAACTTTCCTGTAATAAAAACCAAATTTCAAAAGGTTATAAATGCATTTGATGATTTGATTGCAATTTCTTCAGTTTCAGTTACTTATTTATATATACCAATGAAATATGTTATTGAGGTTTATCACGAAGGAGATATAACAATCGGTTATTTATAGACTATCCTGTTTAAAAAACAGGGGCATGAGTTGAAGATCCAGCTGCCAATTAAGGTGGCTTTTTTCTTTATTGAAGTAACAGGGCAGCTTAGTGTAAGAAGAAGGTGTTTATTCACTTTTGGAGAATACATTAAATGCTTTGTGAAATGGAGTATCTGGGGGAAAGAATATGAATCAAAAAGAGTTTGAATCGGTAATTAAACAACCATCCAATATAAGATACGAGTATTTTATTAAAAAAGTAGCTGATTATGAAGTGGTCTGGGGTTTATATGACGATGATTGGGCAACAGCACAGGATGATGATAGAAATATGTTGATTCCTTTCTTTCCTAAAAAAGAGTTTGCAGAATTATGTGCCGTTAATGAGTGGGAAAAGTTCAAAGCTGAACCAATTGACTTATACGAGTTTATTGACGAATGGCTTGTTGGAATGAAGAAAGATCGAGTTAAACCATCCATTTTCCCAACAAATAAAGATTCAGTAATGGTTCAGATAGATGTATTATTAAGGGACTTAAATAATGAGTTAGAGAATTATTGAGGTTTAAATAGTAGTAGAGATTGCTTACTATGAACAAAATTGTGAAGAAATGTACTTAACCTAACGGGTGCAAGAGTTCAACAAGGGGATGCGGTGGCGGCTCTTTTTCTTGTTCCGCTAACGGGGCAGGTTAGCTGAAAAAGAAGAATGAGTATTCCTTTCATTATGTGGATGAATTAGGTGGTTCCTGATGGTTTATGATGACCATTAATGAAATTATTAAAAAAAGAGATGATAAATTCATCTCCTTAAAAGCCCAACTTTTTAGCTGTCCATTCTGCAATTGCTTTCTCTTGCATTTCTTGCCAAGAGGAGAAGTTGGTATTGGTACTAACATAAGCATCCCATTCATCGTCTGGAATAGCAGCGAAGTCTTCAGGTGTTTCAACTTTAAATGGAGATTTATCAAGCATTTCTTGAAAACTAGCGAAGTTAGAGAACCTCACTATGAATTGATCGTTTAGTAATTCATCTAACGGAACGGAATGTTGCCCATCCAACTCCCTAGCATTTCTTTCAATCTTTTTTAATTCCTTTTGTAACTTATCGAAGCCTTTTATTCTAAAACTCATATTATCACCTCCTAATTATAGGATAAGATAATTGGTTGGATATGGAAAGGATAAACTCCTGATGAGGTGGATTAGTGCCTTTTTTTGTGGAATTTATCTTTAAGCTAAAGAAGCAGGTTACTTGAAGAGGAAAAATGTCCTGTGGGTTAGTGAAAGAAGGAAAAGGCGAAATAGGGTCGAATTAATTATTAACTTTAATATGGATAAATAGGAGGTCAAAACTTGAAACGTGCTAGATTATTGGCAACGATATCTTGTTTAATTATTTTGATTATTGGTATCATCGGTATTTATGTTTATGCTGAACGTAGTGAAAGACCAATATTAATTTTAATGTTTGGTGGAATTATAATCTTATTACAACAATTAGTGTTACGATTAATTAAAAATAAAACAGTAAACCCACACTAAGCAAAACGGGTGCTAAACAGCTGCCATTATTGGCGGCTTTTTTTATTGATGTAACGAAGCAGTTTAGCATTCCTGTAGATCGTTAATTATCAGGTTTGAAAAAAATAAAGCCCCTCAGTAAGATATGAGTATAGACACCACTCTAACTCAACTCTTAAGGAGGAAGCCCTACTATGAATTTTAAAATGCAAGACAAACAAAATCAACTAATAGAAAGAATTTCCGATACACATCTTATTGTTGGTGTAGACATTGCTCAACAATTTCACGTTGCTCGAGCTGTAAACTTCCGTGGAATTGTAGTCGGAGATCCCCTTACATTTGTAAATAATGAAGAGGGGTTTGTTAAACTGCAAAATTGGATTGAAAAGTTAAAAAGACTAAAAAATCTAGATTCCACAATAGTAGGTATGGAACCTACTGGCCACTACTGGAAAAACCTATCTAAATGGCCTGTTAAACAAAAAATGATGTAGTAACAGTCAATCCCCACCTAGTAAAGAGAAACAAGGAAAATCGAGATAACACTCAGTCAAAGAGTGATAAAAAAGATGCACTCGTTATCGCTGATATGGTGAAAAACGGCTATTATTCCTTTGTTCGCCCTTCATCTGAATCCTTTGAGAAACTTAGAGTTTTAATTTCTAATCGTGACGTGATTGTTAAACGTCTCGTAAGCTCCACCAATCAGATCCATAGATGGGTAGATATTGTGTTTCCAGAACTTAGACAAGTATTTAAAGATGTTACTTGTAAAGGGTCAATCGCAACCCTCCGATTGTTTCCTACTCCTAATGAAATAGCTTCCCTTGAGCCTCTAGATGTCATGAGGGGATGGAAGTCTATAATGCAGCGACAACCAGGACCCAAAAAGGCTCAGTTACTAATCAATCTAGCAAAATCCTCGATTGGAACTGGACAAGCACTGGACGCTTATAAGTTCCATTTAGAACAATTACTGGAGGAGTATGACCTCGCCATAAAACAACTCGAAAGAGTTGAACAACAAGTTAAAGAAGTTCTTAATAAAATACCATTTGCAAGGAAGCTGCTAATGATTAAAGGTATAAGTGAAATTTCATTAGCTGGCATTTTGGGAGAGGCTGGAGATCTAAGTGGGTTTTCTCATGGGAATTCTCTATTACGCCATGCAGGACTCCATTTAGCCGAAGCAAGTTCAGGAAAATGGAAAGGGCAGATTGTCCTCTCAAAACGGGGAAGGTCTAGACTACGGCGTTTCCTCTACCTAGCAACCATGAGCCTTGTGATGAATAACCCTGAGTTTAAAGCTATCCATGCATATAATGTGAAGGTCAAGAAGATGAAGAAAATGAAGTCTATCATGAAGTTGGTCGGTAAATTAGCAAGAATTTTTGTAGGTATAGCTAAGCGAAACGAATCTTACTGTGCAAATAAATTAAAAGAAACAATCCCATTAGCAGCATAGAAGCAGTATGACTAAAAGTCTAATAGTTAAATAGTTATCTTAAATTTTGAATGTTGTCTTATTCGTAGGATTTCAAATATGCACGGAGTACCAGGTTTCTTCAACAAAAGGGCACTGTGACCCATCAGTTTAGCATAACTGGCCTCCACCCCTTGGATAGGCATGACGAAGGAATGAGAGGGCAATTGACTCGTTGAGACATGGGAGGGAAAGCCTCCAGGGGCGGCGTGGAGATGTGCATTATATGGTAAAATATGGAGTGGTAGCTGACTCCTTTATTTAACTATGCCTTCACGAAGCCAAATGATCTGAAATCATTTCAATTATCCGTAAATCCAATTACAAGGGTTATGAAATCCTGCGAATAAGTGAGCATTCAGGAGATATTCGTATCAAACTGAGGGAGTTAAAGAAGGAAATATATTGGGTACTATTGAATTTATTCAATGACTGATAAATTACTCAAATACTTAAGAGGTTGTGATTAATATTATTCCTTCTGAATTAGACGGTGCAATGGTTGTTAAATATACTAAAAATGATTCCAAAAAAGAAATAAGTAAAATGATTTTTGAAGAAGAAGACGGTTCAACAATCGAAGTACCTATAACAGCAATGGCAATTGCAAAATACACCAATGACGAAAGATATTATTTATTTCTGTGTGATAAGAATTGGGAAGTGCAAAATGACTACCTTCTTGACACTATTGACGAATCAATGGAATTTGCCGAAACAAACTTTGGAATATACAAGAAGGACTGGTTAGATTCATAAATTTAGTTTCGAAATAAGATTGCTACTTAACTAACGGGGGCAAGAGTGAAATATGCAACGCATTCAAGATGCGTTGCTTTATTTATATTTAAAAATACTTCGTATATAATTGTTGCCTGATACTTCCACTTAACTGAGCATATATCCGGGTAGTTCACTTTTCTCATGACCTAAACGTATAAAAAACACTAGTCTCTACTAGTGCTTTTATGGTTTAATTTTAGCTTCGATTCTGTTCACAGTTTCTTTGATCTCTTGAATATTGGTATTTACTTCTTTTATATCCTTTTGTAATTCTAATAAGATTTCTAAGATTTGTTTATCCATTCCGTTCACCATCCATTTGATATTTTTTTAAGGTATTATATTACTCCTTGCTAATTTTTTTACGAATTACTTCATATCTGCCACCCATACTTTTTGCTACAATCACCACTAAAAACAAAGTGTGCAACAGCTATTGTACACCGATAATTTTATTCTAAAGTATTCGGTTTATTATTTAGAATTTTGTTCATCATTAGATCGAATTTCAATTATCTCTCTAATATCTGTTATGTTTAAAGCTGCTGATAACCGTTTGATATGTTCAAAATCAATTCTCTGTCTCTTGTTGTTTGCAAGATTACATAAGGCAGAGTGACTAATTTTAGATATACGACCTAACTCACGAATGGATATATTATTCTTTTTAGCAAGTTCTTTGATTTTGATAACGATTTCCATTTAATTCGCCTTCTTACAACTTTTATTTGTGAGACTGATTTAACAATATCATGATTCAAAGAAGAAGGTGGAACGCCCATGAGTACTATTTGTGAATTTTATTTGGCATATTTGTGATAGTTATTAAGCTAGTAAGACTGAGAGATAAGCGAAAATAGTGTAGTTTGTGAAGAAACGTTCTTAAACTAATGGAGCAGTTTAGTTCAAGAAGGAAACCGAAATCTCCTAGTTGAATATTAAATACAGTATGTATATACGAGGAGTGAGAATATGGGCAATGAGATAATATTTAATTTTTTTAAACAGCTTAACAAGCGTAATTTATTACCTGAAAAGGCACTTAGGAGAAACTCAATATATTATCGTTTTGTTTCATACATTAATAATTCTATTGCCTGTTTTATGAGTGAAAATTATGATGGGACAATCCTATTTATCAATAGGGCATATAAAGAAATGAAAGAACTTAAAAAAGAAAATTTCATTAAGGATGATAATATAAAATATTTCTCTCTTTGCCAAAAATATATAAAAACTACATCTGAATATTTATTTGATAATAATCTAGTTGATGAATTTTTTATAGAAAAAGTAAACGAAATGAATTTTGATTTTTTATTGAATTAACGGGTGCTTTAACAAAAATCTAAGCTATAAGACTGATTAGCTACCAGTCGTGATAAATTTGATTATTGAAATTGACGGTTATTCTATTCAAGTTCTACTTACTGGACAAAAGTGTTCCAAACAACAGTTAAAGAAAAAATATCACCAAGCAAAAGAATTATCCTACGAGATTAAAGACCTTCCAAATGTGTTTTGCAGGCTTCACAATTTTGAACAAATTCCTTATGACTTAGATATTAAGGTTGAGTTCGTTATTGATACTGATACGGATAGAATTTATCCTCCCTCTTATTAAGCTAACGGGTGCAAGAGTTAAAGATCCAGCCGACATTCCTCGGCGCTTTTCTTGTTGAGCTAACGGAGCAGGAGTTGAAGAAGGTTAATTAAAAACAAGCAGAGAACTATAATGTATATCAATATACAGGGAATGATTTTGATGAAGCAGCACATCTCTATTGAAGTTGATTTAGAAACTTTAGAAAACAGACAAAACGTTATTGGGAATATATATTTCGTTATTGACTACCATCGTTGTTTTCCCGAAGAAGGATGGTCTGATTTTGTTGTTATTATATTATCCTGGTGGATTAATTCAATTAAGGGGTTAATGGTTTCTGATTTCGGAAGAACTTTTGAGTTTGATTTTATGGACGGCACCCCACTTGTCTTAGCTAAGAAGTTAGATAAAGAACATTTAGAATTACGCTTTTGCATGGATGAGGCAGTAAAACGCCAAGTCATTCTAACGGCAAATTGTTCAATTAAGGAAGTTAGAGATTCAATCCTGTCTGTTTCAAAAAGAGTAATAAGGTTATTTGAAAGAGAAAATTGGAACAGGAAAGATATTGATGAACTTAAGGGCCTAGTTTTATCTTTAGAACGATACCCCTTTCCTTATTAAGCTACAGGGTGCTTATTCAAAATGCACACCTTTTTTTTAGGGGGAGGAAAAGTGATTAATGGGGATATACTGGACTATTCAGACCTTTGATGCTTGGGAAAATGCTAAACAACTTGGTTTTCTTAGTGGTGACCCGAATAAAATTTGGCCAGATTTTATTGATGCTTATAATTGGATGATGCAACAAATGAAGAAGAAAATTCCTAAATACACAGGTGAATATCCCATCTGGCTCTGGACAGAAAAACCAGACTTACGAAGAAATGGGCATCTTAATAAAGGAGAACGAGGAGTGCTTCTGAAAGTTGAAATAGAGGATAGCAGATTATTATTGTCAGATTTTATGGCATGGCACTCCGTTATTTATAATACTTATTTCATCATAGATGAAGACGAGGATCACTTGTTTTATACTTCCAATAGAACGGCCATTGAGGAGAGTTGGCAAAGAATTTTTGATTTGGAATTTTTAGAACAAAACTCAAACTGGGGTGACGTACGTATTCAAGGGGTCACAGGAAAATTAATATTAGATGAAATTTCTATTGTAAGGGAATTTATTGCTCGTTAATCTATTAAGAATTCATAAACAGACTTTAGCTACTTAGGCCAAACAGATTTGTGAAAAATTGTACTTAAACTATAGGGTGCTTTACTAAAACAAGGAATAAACTAAAAAGAGCATTAATTATGCAAGTTTTTAAACACTACTTGTATATTAAGGCTCTTTTTATATTCATAAAACATAGTGCTGTTTTATTTGCCATATACAGTTTGACTTAGTTTTATAAGAGAATCATGTTCGTAGAGTTTCATGTCAAAGGACATTGGTTTAATCTAATTTCCAATTAAGTGTGTCATTTAACTAGACGGTCACACCAATACGGGTCCTTTTTGTATTTACATATAAAACTGAGTTGAATATTTCACAAAAAATTCACTAAAATTTTTTAGGTAAATATAGGAAAATGGTGAAATTTGTCGAATTATACTCTTATGTAAATTTACTTAAGGAGAAACGGTGTGGAAAAGATTGAAGAAATGATAAGGCATGGCTATGAATGTGAATATCTAGACTTTAAAGAAAAACAATATTCGAAAGACAAGCATATGGACCTAATTGCTGACATTATGGCCATGGCCAATTCCCGCCATGAAGGCGACAAATTCATCATTATTGGGGTTAAGGATAGACCGGAAGGAAAAGAAATTAAGGGCATTACTTTTGAGGATTTTGTTGATTCATCAAACTATACCCAGGTTATTTTGAGTAACATTGAACCCGATATCCAGTTTGAATATTTCAAATATGAATATGAAGGGACTCTTATTGGAGTTTTTAGAATTTATAATACAAATAGTAAACCTTATATGCTTAAACGAAAATACAACAAATTAAATGAAGGTCTATGCTTAATTCGTAAAGGAAGTTCAAACTCTTTAGCAAAACGGAGTGATTTTGATTTTATGTATCGAAATAAAGGGGTATTTGAAGTCAAATTACTTGAACAAACCCTATATGGCGTACATGACTTGGAGGGTTGTGCATCGATAGACGTACTATTAGCAAATACTACCGAGAACCCAATTACAATCACTGCAGGTTATATGAACATACACAATAAGGAAGGTAAGAAATTATCTCACCATCCTATATTTGGTATAGATAAAGTGATTGGGGCTGATTTTAAAATAGGAATACAGCCCAAATCAGAAATAGTTGGTCAATTATTTGTTGGTTTCAGTTCATCTGATCCTTTACGATTGGATATTGATGAATACGGTGTTGGAAACAAGGACTACCGATTTGAACTTTTATTATTTGATGCACGTGGGAACCAATACGCCACAATATTAGAGCAAGGAAATGTGCTTGTAAATGGTGATTTTCTTTGGAAAGTGAAAAAACAAAAAGGGATTCCTCATAAGTTTCGAACGCATAAAATTTAATCATAATTTCTTAATATAAGGTTCAAGAAATTGTAACTATTATCTAAAAATACTAATATTGCATATTAATCCTTTGGTAAGAAAAAGGGGATAAGAGATGTATCTAAAGGGTTAAAAATTATGGAACTGTTATTAAGGCTAAGGATATGCAACAAGAATGATAGATTTGGATCCAGTGGTCAACCATTCTAGAATAAAAGTTTCTAGTTTTTATGAGCATGCTGTTAAGCAAACAATCACAGGGGGTGTTAAATAATTCGTGTTTTTATAGAGGGAAATGCTTCTTTTATCGAAATTAATTAAATTGAGGAAGAAAATAAATAAACAAAGATAGTTTATAAAAATTGAATTCCACTTTTTTTAAAATACTAAAGGAAGTGTTTAGAAAATAATAGGCGTCAAATAAAATTATTAGACATAATTAATTTTATAGGAAGTGAACTTTTACATGTGGAAAGATAGTGAAACGGAATTAGATTATTTAGATTTCGACCATATTATAGGCTTAATCGAAGAACTCATTTCTGATGAATCTCTTTTACCCTCAAGTATAGGAGTATATGGTGATTGGGGGAGCGGTAAATCTAGCTTAATTAGAATGAGTATGAAAAAAGCTGAAGAAGTAGAGGGGACAGTTTGTTTAATTTTTAATGGTTGGTTATTTGAGGGCTATGAAGATGCAAAAACGGCTTTAATGGGAACCATTCTAGATACCATACGAGAAAATCAAACGCTTACTGATAAAGCTAAAAAGTGTATTAGCGGGTTATATAAAAGTATAGACAAATTTAAGCTCGTAAAGAATGGAATCAAATATACTGGAGATTTGCTTTTAACTGGAGGAGTAGGGACAATAATTGATTTAACTGTTAAAAATGTATTAGCAAATACTAAAGAAAAAGCTCCTAGTTTGTTTGAGGGAATTTCTGGAATGGATTTAGAAAAGCTAGTGACTTCGATTAAGGATGAACTTAATAACAAAGAAATTCGGCAAGATATAAAAGCATTTCAATCGAACTTTGCCGAGTTATTGGAAGAATCTAAAATAAACAGGTTAGTAGTTTTTATAGATGAATTAGACCGATGTAGCCCCGATACTATATTGGACACATTAGAAGCTTTAAGGCTCTTTTTATTTACAGGTAGAACTGTATTTATAATAGGGGCTGACGAACGTCACATTTCTTATGCTGTCCAAAAGAAATTTATTGAGATTGAAGGGCAACAAATTAACATAGGTAAGGAATATTTAGAGAAAATAATCCAATACCCTATAAGAATTCCAAGAATGAGTGATAGAGAGATGGAATTTTATATCAATTGTTTACTCTTTGAAAAAGAATTAACAAAAGATGAATTCGAACAAGTAATTGAACTATTGCAAGTTAAAAAGAGTGAAAACTTCTTGGAGTTTGAGTTGACATACGAGTTAATTAGCGAAAAATATCCATCTATCGCTGAAAAACTCAAAGATAGTATAGTTGTTGCAAGACAGTTATCTGATGTATTGGCACAAGGATTAAATGGAAATCCAAGACATTGTAAACGTTTCCTGAACTCTTTGGTAATGCGTGAGAATATGTCAAAGAACAAAAAAGTTAATTTAGATAGAAAAGTATTAGCAAAGATAATGTTATTGGAGTACTTTAAACCCTCCTTATTTAAAAAGCTTGCAGAATTACAAAGTTTAGAAAATGGGAAGCCTAATGATTTAATGTTACTAGAACGTAAGGAATTAGGAGATGATAGTCCTTTAAAAGTATGGAAAGACGATATATGGGTTCAAAGATGGTGTGAACTTAATCCAACTTTAAAAGATGTTGATTTAAGAGCCTATTTTTATTTTTCTAGGGATTCACTAACTGAAAAAATTAATACAATAAATAAGAAATTGAGCCCTCTAGCTCAAGATATATATGAGAAATTGATTAGTAAGTCGGATGTTCAGAGAAATAGAGCAATTGAACTTGCCATAGAATTAAATGATTATGAAGCCACTGAAATTTCACAAAGAATCTTTACTATTATGATTAGTGAAACTAATATTGATAAAAATCTATTAAAGTCGTTCTTAGAATTTGGAAACTCAAGAGCAATTCTACATACACAAGTGCTAAATGATCTGGAGTCTTTACCAGGACAAAAAATATCACTTGTATTAGTACCTATTATCTCTGGTTTTATTAAGATAACAAAGCAACAAAATGCATTTCATTCAATTAAACAAAAGTGGGTTGAAGATAATCCTGCAATTCAAACAGCAATTGAAGTAAATTTACGAGAGGGGTAATGGGGTAGATGGGGACTTCAAGTATATATAATGGACCTAAAGACAAAAATCCTTTATTACCTGAAGGATTTGAAGAAGAATATGACCCAAATCAGCAAGAGAATGCTGATAATCAAGAACCATCAGAAACATCATTGGATTTTCCGTGGCAAGCTACAAAAAAATCAATGTCACAATTCATAAATGGTAGATCACAAAATAGAGGAAGAATTGCTAGAAACTATGTAAGGGCTCTTGGTGGTGCGACTAACGCAGCTAAGAGTGCAAAAGCTGCTAAAAGTTCAACCATTCAATTAGGTAAATTTTTATCAGACATAATAACTGAGGGGATTGAAAAGACTCTCAGTAAATTAGAAATTGAATTTCATGGAAAGAGTGTTGAGTCTTTATTTTCTGAACTTGTCAATGTAGTTGCTGGCAATTCAAATTCTAAAGAAGATATAGCCGCAAAAAATGCATCTATGGAAGCTCTCTCGGAACTTTATGAATTTCTTGTAGAAAATGCGATGGACATACGCCATTTAGAAAAAATGGATGCAAATCTTATTAATAAAGTGATGAAGACTTTTGTAAATAGTTATTTAATTGAACGGTTATTAAAAGATTTACAGAGTAGATTTGAGAAATATGCAGATGATCTTTCTATTGCTGTAGTAAAAGAAAATGAGGTGAAAGAATACATTACTGAGTCAGTAGCGGTGAAATTAGATCAAGTACGTTTTAATAATTTAGATTATAGAAGTAAAAACATTGATCAGATTGTTGAGGGTATCTATAGAGATTGTTACGAAGTATTGGAGGCCTATATATGAGTAAAATTAATATAGTAGCTAGGATTGACAAAGACGATGATTTTACCGTTGATAGAACAGATATTCACTATAATCTTTATGATAATAACATGTTTACTTATACATTTTGGAATAACGACTACTGCAATTTTCCAAGTTTTTTCTCTCCAAGGGGCTTAGATATATTTTACATATCATTGATTATCTATGGCATGGATAGAATTATATCAAGAGAAAAAGGTGACGATTGTTGGTCTAGAGATTTAAAAGTTTATATACCGGTTCTTGATATTGAAAAATGGAACGAAAATAAAAATCATTTAGAAGAAATGTTGAATTTCCTGAGTGGGGACACTTGGGAATTCGAATTTAGAAAAAGAGATTTTACAGAATTTGAACTAAAGGTGAAGAACAAAATAGAAAGCTCTACAACTGAAAAATTAGACATAAATATGATTTGTATGTTTTCTGGGGGGTTAGACTCTTTTATAGGTGCAATTGACTTACTTGAGCAGAAACAGACATCTGACATCTTATTTGTAAGTCATTATGGAGGAGGCAAGGGAGTAATTGAATATCAAAAAGCACTATCTACAAGTTTAATTTCTAAATATAATTTGAGCCCCAAAAATTTTAAATCATTTTATGCAAGTGCTAAGCATGGTGTTGAAGATACTACTAGAACACGATCATTTATGTTCTTTGCACATGCAATTGTTTTAGCTACTGCTATGAATAAGAAAACAAAATTAATAATACCCGAAAATGGATTGATTTCTTTAAATATTCCATTGACCAATTCTAGATTAGGAAGTAGCAGTACTAGAACCACTCACCCCTATTATATTAAACTATTAAAACAATTGATAAATAATCTTAATTTAGAAGTTGATATAGAGAATCCCTACCAATATATTACAAAAGGTGAGATGATCCTAGAATGTCTGAATTTAGAATTTTTAAAAGAAAATATTGGTGAAACAATGTCGTGTTCACATCCTGATCAGGGCAGAATGAAAGGTGATACAGCCACATCCCATTGCGGGAATTGTTTACCTTGTGTAATTAGAAGAGCATCGATTCTAAAAGCAAAAATTACAGATACGAGCATTTATAGAGATTTAGATTTTACAAGCGGTCCAACCGCTAAAACTAACCTTCTATCATACAAAATCGGTGTGGAAAAGTTCAATGAAAAACTATCCTTTTTAAAAATCCAAAATTCAGGGCCTATTACTTCGAATATAGAAGACTTTATAGGAGTATACAATAGAGGAATGAATGAACTCGCAAATTTATTGGGGGAATTTAATGAATCAGTTTTATCATGATAGTCATGTTCATCTCGACCTTTATAAAAATGCAGCTGAAATTATACGTCAAATTGATATTAATAAATCATATACAATAGCTGTTACAAATTTGCCAGTCCTATATGAGAATGCAATTAAAGGATATCCTAATAGTAAATATGTTAGATTTGCTGCGGGTCTTCATCCAGAATTGGTTGGCGAATTTCCTGAACAAATCCCTAAATTTTATGAATTAATTAAAGATTGCAGGTTTATCGGGGAGATTGGTTTAGACTTTTCAAAAGAAAATGTTGTTTATAAGGAATTACAATTGGAAGTTTTTAAACGGACAATAGATATCTGCAATAGTATTGGAAATAAAATAGTCAGTATTCACTCAAGAGGGGCTGCTAAAAAGGTTATAGAAATAGTTGGTTCGGAGTTTAATGGGCAAGTTATTTTACATTGGTTCACCGGAAATAATACAGATTTAAAAAAGGCAATTAATAATGGTTACTTTTTTTCGGTTAATATTAATATGTTAAGAACGGAAAAAGGTCAAAAAATAATAAATACCATTCCATTAGAAAGAATTCTTATAGAAAGTGATGGGCCATTTACTAAATCATTTAAAGATAATTACAGCATTGCTTCTATTAAAGAAACTATTTATTTGCTATCCAAAGTTAAGTCCATAAATTTAGAAGAGTTAAACACCAAATTAAGGAATAATTTTAAAAATCTCCTTAACTAAAGTATTTGAAAAGTCACTAAAAGTTAAAATTAACATGGAGGAAATAGAAGGATATTAGACATCCGTTTAAGATAGGTGGTATTTTGATGAGTCTTGTAACAGCCAATATTCAGTGAAACGTTTATTTGTTTAGGAGGATATAAAAAGTTTAATAATGACTTTGGAGAACAACACCTATTGATCAGGTTTTGAGTTGGTAATGAGACCTGAGTTATTTAATTTGCTATTAATAAAATATGACAAGATTATTTATCGAATTTTAAAGAAATACAATGTATGAGATAGTAATATATTATATAAAATTTTTTCTATTTTTTGTAAATGTTGTAATTAATACCCCTTTAAGATACTGTTTTATCTTAGAGGGGCTTTCAATTTATTTTTATTTAATATATTTGCTAAGGAAATTCTATATGCAAATTAAAATAGAGAATTAATATGTCCCTAATTTATAACGAAGTGGAATTTAAGAAAATAAAGGAGGAAAATAATGAATGATTTAAAAGAATTTATTGTATCAATATTTGAGTATATATGGGCTTATATTGATGAAAATAAAGAATGGATGTTTTCTGGAGTCGGAAACATCCTTGTTTTCACCATTTTTGGTTCTATAGTATTTTTTGTTGTAAAAAAATCATATGTGTTTATTAAGAATAGAATTAATATGAAGAAAATAAAGAAAGGAACATTTGATGATATTCTTAGCTTCACTAAGAAAGATAGAAGCGGGAAATTTATTAACTCTGAGCTTTCTAAGGTATTAAATATAAAAAAATTAATTAAAGAGAATTATTCTGAATATAATGATTTCCTTATAATTCAATATGGGTCCTCTTTAAAACATCAATCTCAACCAGCTAATGATTATGATTTTATTGTACTTTTACTAGGGCATCCTACCACTGAAAGAAAGGAAATAAGAAGTGTAGGAGATAATCCCGAATATCAACTTGAAAAAAAGATTAAAGTTGATATAGTTTTCAGAGATTATAAGTCATTCTTATTTGCAGCATGTTCTGGTATGCCATATGAAAATAGTGTTATTTTTAACAGTAAACTAGTACATGGACATATAGGTTATTATGAATGGTTAAAGCGAATTACTAAAAATATATTAATGGATAAAGATTTTCTAATAAGAAGATATAATGATAAATTACTTTTAGAAAAAGAAGTGTATGAGAAAGCGAAAAATTATGGCGAATTTTATGATCTGGTTAGAGCAGGATACTTTTATGTTACGTCGTTATTGCAAGATATTCATTTAAAGAAAATGCAAAAAATATTAGCACAAAAAGATGTAATTACATTAGCTAACATAAACGATATTGGCGAAATTATTAATGATGAAAAGCAAAAAGAAGTATACATAAGATTAATAAGATATCTAAAGAGATTAGAGATAGCTACTAGTAAGGAAATTTTAAGTAGAGATTTAGAAAGATTAATAGAGTACATATTTGAAAATTTATACACTTGAGGTGAGTAAATGGGGATTATAGATAAGTTTTATGAAAAAAAGAATGTTAACTATTTTATAAATCAACCTTTATTTAGTGAACAAATTATAATGACCAATTGTTACGAAGATCTTCAGAAAAACGGTTGGTGTGATTTGATAAATGATTCGCCTGATAATTTAATAGATGAATTTTTAGGTCTGAAACGCTGATTATCAATAACATATTAAAATGAAATGAACTATGGTAGGTTTTGTGAGTTATTCAGAGTATAAAAGAATTGACCAGCTAGGGTACGGCGGGTACGGATGGGTTTATCTCATGAGATATTAACTCATTTTTTGTATGTATCTTAGTAACTAATTATTGAAGTTCCTTTTAATTATTTTAGTTCTTCAATAATCGCCCTTTAATGGAATACCGCAAGGAGAAAACATATTATACTATGTCTAATATGTTTTCTCCTTTATTTTTTAGGGATTTCTATAATTTAGGTCTTGATAACATAACATGTCTTTTTTCGCTTTCAAGGGAAGTTGTTCAAATTGATCATTAGTTCGATACTTTTTAAGTATAGTTTTCAGTTATCAACATTAATGTTACTATAGGTCCTCATATCAATTTTTAGTTACCAACATTAATGTAAATTTAAAAATTAGGTAAAATTGGAAGGATACTTGATAATAAAAGGTTTCTTAGTTACCAACATTAATGTCTGTGAACAGTCTCGTTCCAGTATTGGAGCGGGGCTTTTATTTTTTAACTATGTTATAAAGCAGAAAACTTCCCCTATATTAAAAAATAGTAAATGAATACCGACATTTCATATAAATATTGGAATATATAAATAAAGGTACTGTTTCTAATTTTAATAGATTAGTTGGTTAATAATGGGGAGGTTGTTTATGAAAAGAGTCATGAGTTTGTTTACGATTTTTATCTTAGTTTTCGGGGTGTATCAATCCGCTTATGCTGCAAGGGGAACCACCACAACACCAACTGTTGATCCCGTTATTTTTGTCCATGGGTATACTGGTTCCACATCGAGCTTCGATAAGATGAAGCAGTGGCTGATTAGTGCTGGCTGGCCGGAGAGTCGTTTATTTGCCATTCAATTTTCGAATACAACAGGAAGTAATGTACAAAATGCGAATGAGTTATCACAATTTGTTAGCCAAGTATTGAAAAAAACGAAGGCTACTAAGGTGGATATTATTGCACACAGTATGGGCGGCCTGAGCACCCGATATTATATTAAAAATTTAGATGGAGCCAGCAAGGTTAACGATGTGATTACACTTGGTTCACCACATCATGGCACAAACAGCGCCTACTACGGCTTCTTTACCACAGGTGCAAGAGAAATGATGCCAGATAGCCAGTTCTTACAGGACCTAAATAGTGGGGATGAGACTCCAGGTGCTTTTGTTAAATATACCTCTATTTATAGTACAACTGATGAAGTCATAAGTCCTTATACCAGTTCGATATTGAATGGGGCTAAAAATGTTGAGGTTAGCGGTGTCAGCCATAGCGGATTACTTAGTAGCGAGGCGCCAAAACCAGCAATATTGGATGGCTTAAATGGTAAGGGTGATAATAGCAACTAGCTCTAAGGCAGGAGTTTAGATTCCTGCCTTTTTAATAAAGGAAATTTGTATATTATTGGAGAATTATGTAAGTGGGAGGCGAATGGATGAATATTTCATATAATTTTTCAGTTAATCTAATAGAGTTCATTTTTGAACTTATATCGTGGGCCATAATCGGGCTAATTGCCTATCGGCTTTACAGACGTATACCTGAGAAATCAAAGGTCTTGAAGATTCTTGTTTGTACATATATTGGACTCTTCTCATTTTCTATCAATTGGAATGTAGTGGATACCCCGGTAAAGCTAGCCATTTTACCATTAGGTGTTTGGATTTTGTATTTGATTTTAAGAAGAAAGGAAGGAAGATGGGAGAGATACCGATCATTTGCCTGGCTGGGCTTTTTTGCTAATTACATCTTTTTAGCAAATACGTTACTTTCTATACCAGTTCATCAATTTTTTTACTCGGAAGATGAACTTTCGACCTATATCTCTCATGTGGAGGATGCTTCCATAATCGCAACATATCCTTCTGCAAATAAGCAAACTTTAGATAAGGAAAGTTTACAAAAACAAATACATAATATGAAGCCGGCAGCTAACCATGGAATCGAGTGGTATAACGAAATGGAAATGGAATCTACTAAAAAAAGTGAAAAATTTCCTTATCAACTTATAGATTTTTCACCTAAATGGGGAAGTAATCTTAATGCCGTTATTTACATAGAAGCTGATGGAAAAGGTTTGTTAGTATCTACGCCGAAAAAGCAGCTCTATTACCGATCTAAAGAGTCACTGTTAATGGGAGGGAACTAGCATTGAATAAAAGATTATTTATTTTCCCTTTATTAGCTGTAGTCATTGTCGCATCTAGTATATTGGCTTATTGGTATTATTTTTCGAAACCAACTGGGTTTCCCAAAAGTGACCAATTACTTGAGAAGATTCATCGTGTTTTCCCAGAGGCTTCACCAAAAGTCATTCAGGATTCCATTGCTATAGATGAGCGGCATCGATTTGTCCCCTTTATTTCGAAGGAGGGTAAGTATGGAGTGAGTTATTGGCAATGGGAATATCATAAGTGGAAAGTTGTTTCCATTGAAACTACAGGGAGGTGCATGTTTGGAAAATAGACAATAATGACCCATCTACGTTTTACTTTTTATGGAACTTTCATCCGGATGACCAGGTGAATCAATTGAAATTTTATATGATAAGGGATAGAGGCTATCATGGTGCTAATAGGCAACTATGGTATGAACCGAGGATTCAAATGGAAAAGAAAGTTGAACAAAAAAAGTCTTATGGGGTGTTGAAAATGCCTGCTGAATGGGCTTCGTCTATGAGTTCATTCTCACAAGCTGGTCCTATGGAACAAACTGGACTGTTCTCTAACGGAATCCTATTTAATGCGGGTATGTATTTCGGCTATATTCCTTACGAGCAGTCGGGGAAAGTTGCGAGAACGATGAATTCTGCAAATGGGAGCGGCTTTCAAAATGGTAATTTTAATCAAGAGTATGTCAGGCAGTTAAGTGAACCAGAAATTGAAAATCAATAAAAATTATTGACAAAATAATTTATTTATGCTATAATTTAACGTTATTGTAAATAACTATAATGTGTCATATAATAAACTCCTGGCAGAATCCTGCTGGGAGTTTTTTTGTTTCTATAGGAAGGGGGAATTTCTTTGGAGAAAAACAAGGAAAGCTTAACTGCAATAGTCAGCTGCTATGCTAGGGGGTATCATGCCTTACAAAGCAATCAACCCATTTTTAATGATTTTGTAGCCAGTACGCTGTTAAAAGAGGAAGAAAAGCAGTTGATCAGCACGAATTGGGCAAATGCAATTGTATTTTTTGCTCCGGCAAAAAGTGAAACGTTGAAGACATTTGAGGAAAAATTGCAATGGGTTATGAACAATCAGACCGTGCCGCAATTAGTCAGCCGTTCTCGCTGCGCTGAGGATGGACTTTTATCAGCGATTGAACGAGGTGTCAGACAGTATGTGATTTTGGGTGCAGGCTTTGATACATTTGCATTAAGACAACAAGAAAACCTCCCAGATGATTTTATAATCTATGAAGTTGATCACCCTGCAACCCAAGTTTTTAAAATCAACCGTCTCAAAGAAATGGGTCTTGATATTCCGAAAAACTTAAAATTTGTTCCAGTTGATTTTAAAGTGAACTCGCTTCGGGATGAGTTAATGAAGGTCGGCTACAATGAACAAACATTAACATATTTCAGCTTACTGGGTGTGGTGATGTACCTGGAGAAAAAAGATTTCTATCAACTTCTTTCTACTGTTTCTGATCTGTCTGTGAATGGTAGTTCTTTCATCTTTGATTACCTCGACGATACTGCATTTAATGACGAACTAGCCTCTAAGAAATTAATCCAATTGCGACAAATTACGGCTCATACTGGTGAGCCGATGGTTACGGGCTTTGACCCGTTCACGCTAGACCTGGAACTCCAGGATTGCAATATGTTAGTCTATGAAAATCTGTCCCCGGCTAATATTGAAGAATGGTACTTCGCGGATAGAGAGGATGATCTGCACGCCTTCGATCATTTTCACTTTGCGCATTTAGTGGTTCAGAAATAGAACTGAAAGCACCGTTCAAATTACTTGAACGGTGTATTTTTTTTAAGGGAATGTATGGTAAAATTTGCAAGAGAAGGCGGATGTTTAGGAGGGGAAAGGTTGAGTAAGTATTCGATTAATGAATTTATTACTAAAACAGAGCAGGTAGATAAGGGTGAGGGGTTCTTTGAATTGGAGACTCCTAGAATGCTAGAGGTGAACCTTGACGGTCAGGTTTGGGCGAAGGCTGGGTCTATGGTTGCCTATCATGGAAAAATCAAGTTTGAACGCGAAGGGATTTTGGAGCATGGTCTAGGTACGGCTTTCAAGAAGGCGATCACCGGTGAAGGTGCCTCGTTGATGAAAGCCGGCGGCCAAGGAAAATTGTATTTGGCGGATGAGGGCAAAAAGATTATTATTCTACATTTGAATAATGAATCCATCTATGTGAACGGCAATGATCTGCTCGCATTTGAACCGAGCATTAAGTGGGAGATCAAGCTAATGAAAAAAATCGCTGGGCTAATGGCTGGCGGTTTGTTTAATGTTCGTTGTGAAGGAACAGGGATGATTGCCATTACGACTCACTATGAGCCGCTTACGCTAAGGGTTACACCAGGACAGCCTGTTATTACGGATCCCAATGCAACGGTTGCATGGTCAGGTAATCTTCGTCCGGAATTTCAGACGGATATCAGTTTGAAGACATTCTTTGGAAGAGGAAGCGGCGAGTCCATCCAAATGAAGTTCGAGGGGGATGGATTTGTTGTAGTGCAGCCTTACGAAGAGGTTCGGAGGGTTGAGAAGAGCTAGATACTAGAGAATTACTCGGGATGACGCTGTTTAGGGAATAAGCTAAAACGGCGTTTTTTCTTTGAGTGGGGAGGCTATTTAACTGTGTGGAGTGCAAAAGAAGAGGATGGTTCCGCAGAGAGGTGATTCTATGCGGCCGAAGCCAAAGGGGGAAAAAGCAAAAGGTCGTGTAGAGGTGTTCTATGCTATCGAAGCCAGAGGGGGAAATGGCAAAAGGTCTCGTAGAGAGGTTCTATGCGACTGAAGCCGGAGGAAAAAGAAGCAAAAGGGTTCGTAGAGAGGTTCTATGTGACCGAAGCCAAAGGAAAAAGAAGCAAAAGGTGCGTAGAGGGGTTCTATGCGACCGAAGCCAAAGGAAAAAGAAGCAAAAGGGTTCATAGAGAGGTTCTATGCGACCGAAGTCAAAGGAAAAAGAAGCAAAAGGTAGCGTAGAGGAGTCAAGTCCATTTAATTGTGTAAAAGTGTCAACAATGTTTTCGCTTGTAAAAAAAGAATGAGTATAGTGAACT
>NZ_JBDGJV010000028.1:0-52069 GCF_057656715.1 Neobacillus sp. Soil_C_43 | reverse complement strand
TTCTCAGCGCCGATGGTAGTTGGGACGAAAGTCCCTGTGAGAGTAGGACGTTGCCAGGCAAATGAAAAGACAACCTGAAAATGGTTGTCTTTTTTGTGCTTTAATGATAAAAGCCGTGTTTAAGTAAAAAAGTACGAAGTGTTTTAAAAGAAATCGTCTATAGACATACACCCATTTCAACATTTCTACATAGTATATTACAGGATGGAATCGAGATGATTATTCAAAAAAT
The DNA here is from genome assembly GCF_057656715.1 of Neobacillus sp. Soil_C_43. Classification (NCBI taxonomy): domain Bacteria; kingdom Bacillati; phylum Bacillota; class Bacilli; order Caryophanales; family Bacillaceae; genus Neobacillus; species Neobacillus sp. Soil_C_43. The sequence continues at coordinate 51,837 of NZ_JBDGJV010000028.1, read as the reverse complement.
TGTATACAAATGTGAATTGAGGGACAGAATGGATGTATGGAGGTGGAGGGCTTGAGTTCATTTTTAGCACATAGTCATTACGAGGAAACGTGCGTTATTTGTGAGAATCTTAAACCGAAAGGCATACATCTATATACTTCTTTTATCTGTACGGATTGTGAAAGTGATTTAATACAAACAGATACAAATGATCCAAGATATAAATATTTTCTTAAACAACTTAGGAAAATTACCACACCAGAAATTTTCTCTTAACAAGTCCTTTTTAGGGCTTTATTTTTTTGCTATGAAAGGGGAAAGGAAACCACTTTTTTGCTAAAATAAATAAGACTCTTAAAAGGAAGTAATACGATGAAAAAACAAATGAATACGCCTCTTTTTAACGCACTACTTGAACATAACAAAAAGAATCCTATTTCTTTTCATGTCCCTGGACATAAAAATGGACAAAATATTCAAAGCGAAGCAAGCCACTTTTTTGAACAGATATTAAAAATGGATGTAACAGAACTGTCAGGGCTAGATGATTTGCATTCACCTGAAGGAGTTATCTTAGAAGCCGAGCAACTTTTAGCTGAACTTTTTCAAACGAGGAAGAGCTTTTTATTAGTAAATGGATCAACAGTAGGTAATTTAGCAATGATTATGGCCGCTTGCAGAGAGAATGATACGGTCTTAGTACAGCGGAATTGCCATAAATCTGTATTAAATGCTTTAAGATTAGCAAAAGTAAGACCAATATTTTTAGAACCCGAATATGATCACGACTGGAAGGTAGCTACATGTGTTAATGTAGAGACAGTAAAAGAGGCAATTAGTCTTTATTCAAACGTGAAAGCCATCATTCTAACCTATCCTAATTATTATGGAATAGTCTCCGATTTAGAAGGAATTATAAAGGAAGCCCATCTTCATCACATTCCTGTTTTAGTTGATGAGGCACATGGCGCCCATTTTAATATCGGAAAGCCTTTTCCTGCTTCAGCCGTTCAGTTAGGTGCGGATATCGTCGTTCAATCTGCCCATAAAACACTTCCAGCTATGACGATGGGTTCCTATTTGCATGTGAACGGCCACTTAGTTGATGTAAATAAGGTAAAGGATTACTTGCAGATATTTCAATCGAGCAGCCCATCATACCCAATTATGGCATCACTCGATTTAGCGAGAAAATACTTGGCTACATACACACAGCAGGATTTAGTTGCTTTACAAAAGAGCATCAAGCAGTTTAAAGCAGAATTAGAAGACATTCCTGGAATTAAGGTACTAGCATACCCCAATCATCAGGGAGACTTATTAAAGGTAACGATTCAAACTAGGTGTAACTTAAGTGGATTTGAGCTTCAAAAGAGATTGGAAGAAGAGGCTGTCTATACAGAGTTAGCAGATCCCTATAATATACTATTAGTTCTTCCTTTATTAAAAGAAGGTCAAAGGTACCCGTTCGGAGAGACTGGTTGGAAAATAAAAAAGGTGTGTAAAAACTTGCCTTTTCAAAAACAAAAGAGCAAACTGACGATGAGTAAACGAAAAGTCTCAGAACTGGCTATCTCTTATAAAGAAATGGACAACTTAGAGTCAATGGATGTACCTATTGCTGAGGCCGTAGGATTCGTTTGTGCAGAAACAATTATTCCCTATCCCCCAGGAATTCCACTCCTGTTAAAAGGGGAAGAAATAACAAATGAGAGGATTAATCAGCTTCAAAGACTGTTAGAAGCAGGGGCAAGATTCCAGGGAGGCTCCTTATTAACTCTAGGCAAGGTAAAGGTATTTATAAAAAATAAGAAGTAGTTTGCTTTTTTAATATATGGAGGTTTTATTTTGAACAGTGGAATATTTATTACGTTTGAAGGTCCAGATGGTGCCGGAAAAACAACAATTTTAAGTATGGTAGCTAATCACTTTAAAGAGGCCATGGTGACAAGAGAGCCTGGCGGCATCGATATTGCTGAACAAATTCGCCAAGTAATCCTAAACAAAGAGAACACTGCTATGGACCCGAGAACAGAAGCCTTGCTATATGCTGCTGCACGAAGACAGCATTTGATTGAAAAGGTAAAACCTGCTCTAGAAGAAGAGAAAATGGTTTTATGTGATCGGTTTGTTGATAGTTCACTAGCCTATCAGGGGTATGCAAGGGGCCTAGGAATTGATGAGGTATGGTCTATTAACCAGTTTGCCATTGAAGACTTAATGCCCCAGTTAACAATCTACTTTGACATTGAGCCAGAGTTAGGATTAAAACGGATTAACAAAAATAAAGAAAGAGAGATCAATCGTTTAGATTTAGAAAATCTCGAGTTCCATCAAAAGGTAAGAGACGGATATTATCTATTAATGGAACGTTTCCCAGATCGAATTGTGCGTATTGATGCATCCGGTACAGTTGAAGAGGTCTATGAACAAACAGTAAAAATGATAAATGAGAAACTAGCAAAGTAAAGGCCTACAGTAGTTAGGCCTTTTTTTGACATATCAGAATTAATCCCGTGTTCCTATCTATAACAAATGTAAGCAGGACAATAACCTGTTATAATATAGGTAAGAAAACTTTTGCCGAAAAATTAAGAAGAGAGGGTGTTCCACATGAAACTTATCATTGCTGTTATACAAGATCAAGATAGTAACCGATTATCAAAGGCTTTAATAGAAAATAATTTTCGGGCGACAAAATTAGCTAGTACAGGTGGATTTTTAAAATCGGGGAACACCACTTTTATGATTGGGACGGAGGATATTCGAGTTGACCGAGCACTTCAAGTTATTAAAGAAAACTGTAGGGCTAGGGAACAGCTAGTGTCACCAGTTTCACCTATGGGTGGAAACGCAGACTCTTTTGTTCCATACCCCGTAGAAGTAGAAGTCGGCGGTGCAACAGTTTTCGTTCTTCCAATCGAACAATCCTTACATTTTTAATTTGATGAATACCTTAAGCTATCTTAAACAGTAAGTGAGTGATTACAATGGTCAAAACATGGGATCAATTAGAAGAGCTACAGCCAACAGTTCTAAAAATGTTAAAAAACAGCTTAGTGAAAAATCGAGTGGCCCATGCGTACCTATTTGAAGGCATGAGAGGGACAGGTAAAAGAGAAATAGGCATATTGCTAACAAAATCCCTTTATTGTGAAGCGCTAATCGATGGTTACAAACCATGTGAATCCTGCAATAATTGCCGACGAATCAATAATGGAAATCATCCGGATGTTCATATTGTGGAACCGGACGGGCTATCTATTAAAGTCGATCAGATTAGGAATCTACAAGCAGAGTTTGCAAAAAAAGGTGTAGAATCTTTGAAAAAAGTATATTTAATCTCACATGCTGATAAAATGAGTGTAAGTGCGTCTAATAGTCTTTTAAAATTTCTTGAGGAACCTAATCCAGGAACAGTAGCCTTTCTGTTGACGGAGCAAATTCAACAAATATTGCCTACTATTCTTTCTAGGTGCCAAATATTAGCATTCCAACCTTTAGCCCCTCATGTGATGGTTAAAAAACTGGTCGAAAACGGCGTAAAACCAACTAAGGCGCCATTACTGGCTCAGCTTACCAATAATTTGGAGGAAGCTCTTAAATTAAATGTCGATGAATGGTTTGCACAAGCCCAAAAAATAGTGTTAAAATTGTATGAGGTGTTGAAAAAAAATTCGTTGGAGGCAATGGTCACACTCCAAGGGGATTGGTTTTTACACTTTAGAGAAAAAGAACAAATTAATCGTGGTTTAGATCTTTTACTTCTTATTTTTAAGGATTTACTATATATACAGCTAGATAAGCAGGAGCAAATTGTTTTCATTGAAGAAAACGAGCGGTTAAAACAGTTTGCCTTGCAATCATCTGGACGGCGCATATCGGATCAAATGTCAGCTATTCTTGATGCAAAAAGGAAGCTGCAGGCAAATATGAATCCTCAGCTGATGATGGAACAGCTTGTGTTAAAATTGCAGGAGGGATCTTCATTTGTATGATGTTGTAGGAGTACGCTTTAAAAAAGCGGGGAAAATCTATTATTTTGATCCAGGAGAGCTCTCCATTCAAAAGGATGACTTTGTCATTGTTGAAACAGTCCGTGGCGTTGAATATGGAAAGGCTGTCATTGCTCGTAAACAGGTTGAGGAGCACGATGTCGTCCTTCCATTAAAAAAGGTGGTCAGAATTGCGGACCAAAAGGATCGAATGATTGTTGAAGAAAACAAGTTTGCAGCCCAGGAAGCTTATGAAGTATGTAATGAAAAGGTCAATGAACATCAGCTGGATATGAAACTGGTGGATGTTGAATATACATTTGATCGAAATAAAATCATCTTTTACTTTACTGCCGATGGAAGAGTAGATTTCCGTGAGCTAGTAAAAGATTTAGCAGCTATTTTTCGGACACGAATTGAATTGCGACAGATTGGCGTACGTGATGAAGCCAAGATGCTTGGGGGCATCGGCCCTTGTGGAAGAATGCTGTGCTGCTCCACATTTTTAGGTGATTTCGACCCTGTTTCAATTAAAATGGCGAAGGATCAAAATCTTTCATTGAATCCTACCAAAATTTCTGGCTTATGTGGCAGGTTGATGTGCTGCCTAAAATATGAAAATGATGAATATGAATCTGCAAAAGCACTACTTCCAGATTTAGGGGAAATCATTGAAACGCCACAAGGTACAGGAAAAGTAGTAGGATTAAATATATTAGAGCGGGTGCTTCAGGTTGAACTAAAGGAACAAGAGCGGGTTCTGGAGTATACTTTGGATGAAATCACTAAAGAAGGTGCCTTTTCTATACAATCCACAGATTAATGAGGTGGAAGACGTGGATAAAAAAGAAATTTTTGAGTCAGTAAGTAATATGGAAACACAAATTGGACATCTTTACCAGAAGCTAGGAGAATTAAAGCAGCACTTAGCCGAAATACTAGAAGAGAATCATTATTTAAAGCTTGAAAATGAACATCTGAGGCGCCGTTTAGATGTAACCACGGAAGATGACAAGAAAGAAATAAAGAATAAGAAGGGGATAATCCCTGAAGCATCTCCTGGGGTAAAACCATTTGATGTTGGTGAAGGATATGATAACCTCGCCCGTCTTTATCAAGAAGGGTTTCATATTTGTAACCTTCATTTTGGGAGCTTGCGTAAGGAAGGCGATTGTTTATTTTGTCTTTCTTTCCTTAATAAGAAATAACCGAAAGAGGCTGACGAAATCAGCCTCTATTTTCATACATTTTTAGATAGGATGATTACGTGTGGTTAACTTAAAAGATGATGAGCGGCTTGATTATTTACTAGCTGAGAATTTAAGAATTATTCAAAGCCCCTCCGTTTTTGCTTTTTCACTCGATGCTGTATTATTAGCTCGGTTTGTGTACGTACCTATACAAAGGGGAAATCTTATTGATCTTTGTAGTGGAAACGGAGTCATTCCGTTGTTTTTAAGTGCTCGTACTAAGGGGAAAATTACGGGTGTAGAAATACAAGAGCGTTTATATGATATGGCAAATAGAAGTATTGAATATAACGGTCTACAAGATCGACTACATATGATTCATGGAGACATAAAGGAAATACCAAAGCAGCTAGGATATGGAAAATTTGATGTGGTTACTTGTAATCCGCCTTACTTTCCAACTCCGTCAAAGGATGAAATGAATCCCAATGAACATTTAGCGATTGCTCGACATGAGATCCTTTGTACCCTAGAGGATGCGATCAAGGCCTCGAGTCAGTTAGCGAAACAGGGAGGAAAGGTAGCTTTTGTACACCGCCCGAGCAGACTATTGGATATCATCACTCTTATGCGCCAGTACAGACTTGAGCCAAAACGAATTCAATTTGTCTATCCTAAGAAGGGGAAAGAGGCCAATACCCTGTTAGTAGAAGCAATTAAGGACGGCAGCCCTGACTTAAAAATTTCCCCGCCGCTGTTTGTTTATGATGAGGATGATCAGTACACCTCGGAAATAAGGGCAATCTTATATGGAGAATAACAACCACTTCTTTTATGTGCTAACATGTAAGGATGGAAGTCTTTATGGCGGATATACCACGAGCCTTGAGCGCCGAGTGATGCAGCATAATGAAGGAAAAGGGGCCAAATACACTCGGGGAAGAGGGCCGGTAAAACTAACCTATTTTAAAAGGTTTGATAATAAAGGGGATGCACTGAGGGCAGAGCATCATTTTAAAAGTTTAACTCGAAAGAAAAAAGTCGAGTTTTTAATACGCGAAACGGGTGATGAACATGTGGCAGCAGAAAAGCTTTGAGAATGAAGAAAATAAGGGGATTCTATATCTTGTTCCCACTCCGATTGGAAATCTTGAAGATATGAGCTTCCGGGCGATTAGGATATTAAAAGAAGCTGACTTGATTGCTGCAGAAGACACTAGAAATACCAAAAAACTATGTAACTATTTTGAAATTGGCACCCCGATTGTCAGCTATCATGAGCATAATAAAGAAACGAGTGGGGAGAAACTAATTCAAAAGGTACGACAAGGTTTAAAGGTAGCTCTTGTAAGTGATGCAGGTATGCCAGCTATATCTGACCCTGGTTACGAGTTGGTTACGGCAGCAATTAACGAGCAAGTGCCGGTTGTTCCATTACCTGGGGCCAATGCCGCATTAACATCCTTAATTGCCTCAGGAATAGTTTGTCAGCCATTTTATTTTTATGGGTTCTTACATCGCAGCAAAAAAGATAAGCGGGCCGAATTAGAGCTCTTAAAGAGACAAACGGCAACCATTATTTTTTACGAGTCACCCCATCGGCTGAAAGAAACATTAGCCGTAATGCTGGAAGTTCTGGGGAATAGAAATATGGCTGTTTGCCGCGAGTTAACAAAGAAGTATGAAGAGTTTATTAGAGGAACACTTGAAGAAGTAATCGAGTGGGCACATAAAGATGAAATTCGTGGAGAATTTTGTATTATTGTTGAAGGAACAAAAGAAGAGGTAGAAGAGGACACCAACTGGTGGGAAGCACTATCTATTGAAGAGCATGTCAATCACTATATGTCAATTGAAAACATTTCTTCTAAGGATGCTATTAAGCAAACAGCCAAAGATCGAGGTCTGAACAAAAGAGAAGTGTATCAGGTATATCATATTGAATAAAAAAAGCTCCGGCACGTAAAGTGCCCGGAGCTATTATTTTGCTAATTCAAAGTTGCTTTTGATTTCTTCTAGTAATTTCTCTGCACCTTCGCGGCTTAGAATTAATTTCCCGCCAGCAAGAGCTAGGTTATCATCAGAAACTTCACCAGTTACCTGACAAGTCATATTTGGCTTGTATTTTTTTAAGATAATACGCTCATCGTCTACATAGATTTCTAGAGCATCCTTTTCAGCAATACCAAGAGTACGTCTTAATTCAATCGGAATAACCACACGACCTAATTCATCAACTTTACGAACAATACCTGTAGATTTCATTTTAAAGTGATCTCCTCTCATCAATACGAAATTATTTATCTATTTTTATTCGTCATTATTCGACAAAATTCTTACAAATTTATAATACCAGTACTTCCCATATCCGTCAATTACTTTATGTTAAAAATAATAGAAAATTTTTTCCAACAGTACAAACGTTGATTTAATAGGGTTTAACTAAATATTCATACAATTTTCATAGATTTTTAATATTATTGGATTTTCAGATAGTTGCTTTTGCAATATCTACATCATTCGACAAATTTCTACAATAACAGACTTAATCCCCTATATTGTTCGAACATAAGATTTGTTTTATGGGGGCAGGAAAAAGAGTTTTAAAAAAGAGTCAAAAGAAGCGCGTCCTTGCACAAAAGTTTATTTTTCGGTATATTTTGATGATAGAAGCGGGAAAAAAAGGCAATAATGGGTAAATGGGGTTTAGGCTTTTTTACCCGATTATTGTCTATCCCCAGAGCTTGTGCTTTTCTGATGAGGAGGAAAAATAATGGAGGAAAAACTAAAGACCTTTTACCTTACCACACCTATTTACTATCCAAGTGGAAATTTACATATAGGACATGCCTATACGACTGTTGCTGGTGATGCAATGGCACGTTATAAGCGGATGCGCGGTTATGATGTCATGTACTTAACTGGAACGGATGAGCATGGTCAAAAAATCCAGCGTAAGGCCGAGGAAGCAAACATTACACCACAACAATATGTGGATGGGATTGTAGATGGAATTAAAGAGCTGTGGAATAAGCTCGATATTTCCTATGATGACTTTATTCGTACAACAGAGGAAAGACATAAGCAAGTGGTGTCAAAGATTTTTGCGAGACTTTTGGAGCAAGGAGATATTTACCTCGATCAATATGAAGGCTGGTATTGCACTCCATGTGAGTCCTTTTTTACGGATCGCCAATTAGTAGAAGGAAATTGCCCGGATTGTGGCCGAACAGTAGAACTCGTCAAAGAGGAATCCTACTTTTTTAGAATGAGTAAGTATGCCGATCGGTTATTACAATACTATGAGGAAAATCCGGAGTTCATCCAACCCGAGTCTCGTAAAAATGAAATGATTAATAATTTCATCAAACCTGGGTTGGAGGATTTAGCGGTTTCTAGAACTACGTTCGATTGGGGGATTAAAGTTCCTGGCGATCCAAAGCATGTCATTTATGTTTGGATTGATGCTTTATCCAATTATATTACTGCCCTTGGATATGGGACGGAGAATGACTCCAAATATTTAAATTACTGGCCGGCGGATGTTCATCTTGTTGGAAAGGAAATTGTCCGCTTCCATACGATTTATTGGCCGATCATGTTAATGGCGCTTGAGCTGCCTTTACCAAAGAAGGTTTTCGCTCATGGCTGGTTATTAATGAAAGACGGCAAAATGTCCAAATCGAAAGGGAATGTGGTGGACCCTGTTACATTAATTGACCGCTACGGTTTAGATGCTCTTCGCTACTACCTATTAAGAGAGGTACCATTCGGTGCAGATGGTGTTTTTACACCAGAAGGATTTGTTGAAAGAATCAATTTTGACTTAGCCAATGATTTAGGAAACTTGTTAAATCGGACTGTTGCAATGATAGAAAAATATTTTGATGGTGTTATTCCTGAGTACACTGGGTCAGTTGGAGCATTTGATGAGTCATTGTTACAAATGAATCATGAAACCATTCAAAAGTATGAAGAGGCCATGGAGAAAATGGAGTTTTCTGTTGCACTAACATCAATTTGGCAATTAGTCAGCAGGACCAATAAATATATCGATGAAACACAGCCGTGGACATTAGCGAAGGACGGGGAGAAAAAAGGTGAGCTTGCGAGTGTAATGGTACACTTGGCGGAGTCACTACGAAGAATGGCCATTCTTTTACAACCTTTCCTAACTCGTACACCTGGTGGAATCTTTAAGCAACTTGGGATCCATGGTGAGGAGCTTAGAACATGGGAAAGCCTTGAAAACTTTGGATTGATTCCAAGTGGAACAAAGGTTGAAAAAGAGGCGCCTCTATTCCCAAGACTGGAAATTGCTGATGAAGTAGAATTCATTAAAACGAAAATGCAAGGATCAGCTCCAGCAGAGGAAGAAAAGAAAGAGGAAAAGATAGAAGAAAAGCCTGAACCTATGGAAGAAATTTCTATAGATGATTTCATGAAGATTGACCTACGTGTAGCGGAAGTCATTCAGGCTGAACCAGTTAAAAAAGCAGATAAGCTTTTGAAGCTGCAGCTTGATTTGGGTTACGAAAAGCGTCAAGTGGTTTCTGGAATTGCTCAATACTATAAGCCTGAAGAATTGGTAGGACGTAAGGTGATTTGTATTACTAATTTAAAACCAGTTAAACTTCGTGGTGAATTGTCACAAGGAATGATTTTAGCAGGATCAAAAGACGGCCAGCTTTCCCTGGCAACCGTTGATCAAACGTTACCGAATGGTTCCAAGGTAAAATAATTGTTTAATAAAAGCGCCAATTTTGGCGCTTTTCCTTTTAACGTTGTCCAGTTGCAGCGCCTAGGCAGTTTTCATCCTGAATAATCTACCTTGAGTATCTTGTAACAATCATGGCTTGATAAAGCGATGATTGTTACAGCTCGGGTCAAATAACCTTCGGCAATAAAAGTCAAAATGCGGACTTTTTTTGCCGAAGAACATGTGCCTGTCGGGACTGCCCAAGGCGCTTCCGCTTTTCTATGTTTCACGTGAAACAATATTCGCTAAATTTTGTCTTTTTATTAAAGGCTGTGTTAAAGAACAGTGCTGATTTTTACAACCTGTTGATTGGAGCGGAAGGCACGAAGACTCCTGTGGGAGTATGGTTCAGGGGAGACCCCGCAGGCGCTTTTCGCCGAGGAGGCTCGCCGAAACACCCACGAACCGCTTGTGCCTGGAGCGGAAATCAACAGGCAAGGTTAACAGAGCCTTATTAGAAAAATAGAAAGTATTGCAGAAAAAAGGAGAAAAGATATGCTATTCGACACACATGTACACTTAAACGCTGATCAATATAATGAAGACTTAGAGGAAGTAATTGCTAGGGCACAGGAAGCGGGAGTTACCAATATGGTGGTTGTCGGGTTTGACCGTCCAACGATTACAAGAGCAATGGAATTAGTGGAACAATATGAGTTTTTGTATGCCTGCGTGGGCTGGCATCCCGTTGATGCCATTGATATGACAGATGAGGATTTACTGTGGATTGAGGAATTAGCTTCACATCGAAAGGTAGTGGCCATTGGCGAAATGGGCTTGGATTATCATTGGGACAAGTCTCCTAAAGATATTCAAAAAGAGGTCTTTCGTAAACAAATCAGGCTGGCTAAAAAAGTGAAGCTACCCATTGTGATTCACAATCGAGAGGCAACTGCAGATATCGTTGATATTTTAAAGGAAGAGGGGGCAGAAGAAGTAGGAGGAATCATGCATTGCTTCAGCGGAAGTGCAGAAGTAGCAAAGGAATGTGTGAAAATGAATTTCTACATTTCGCTTGGCGGCCCTGTTACCTTTAAAAATGCAAAAAAACCAAAGGAAGTTGCAGCGGAAATCCCTTTAGATAAACTGTTGATAGAAACAGATTGTCCATATTTAGCACCACATCCATATCGAGGAAAGCGCAATGAACCGGGATATGTGAAGCTAGTTGCCGAAGAAATTGCCGAAATAAAGGAGTTGACATTTGAAGAAGTAGCGGATGCAACGACACGAAATGCTAAAAAAGTATTCGCCATAAAATGATAAGGGAATTTGTCGAAGAGACCGGAAGCTTGTCTTAATTTTTTCTGATAACAAAAAGTTCTACATGTCTCCTTTTCTACATAGGATAAACGTGTCGAGAAGTTTTTCTTTGCAAAGATTCCAGTTTTGTGCATAATTAGAAATACCTTCACAGGTGATGCAGGGATTGACCGCCGACAATAGGTTTTCCATAATCTCTCCAAGAAAAGGAGGCGTTTTTCATCGTATTCCAAAACATGAAAAACCTGTTTCCCAAGTCTTTGAGTGGAAGGTCATGGGTCATTATTTTTGCTAGTTTCGTAGTATTGCTAACTACTTTCGGAGTTCTGTTTTTTGAAGGATCGAAGAATACAGTAGCGATAACACTAAATGGCAAAGAGATGGTCGTGAACACACATGCTGATACAATCGATGAATTATTAGATGAAATGGATGTATCGCTTCGCTCACAAGACTACTTGTATCCAAAGGCAAACACTAAGGTGAAGGACCACCTTAAAGTCGTTTGGAAGCAAGCAAACAAGGTTCACATTGTCAAAGACAACGAGAAGAAAACGATCTGGACTACAGCCCAAACGGTGGCTGAGCTCTTAAAAGAGCAGAAAATTGCATTAAACGGACATGATCAAGTTTCACCAAAACCACAAACGGCAATAAAAGATAAGATGAATATAGATATAAAAATTGCTTTTCATCTTACATATGTGGACGGCGGTAAAGAACAACAAGTTTGGACCACTTCGGCTACGGTCGCTGACTTTTTAACACAACAGGGAATTATACTAAATGAATTTGACCGAGTTGAACCGTCATTAACAGAAACCATCTCAAAGAATGGTGTAGTTAACGTCATTCGAGTAGAAAAAGTCACCGATGTAGTGGAAGAACCAGTTCAATTTGCCGTGGTTACGAAAAAGGATGAAAGTCTAGAAAAAGGTAAAGAGAAGGTCCTAAGTGCAGGAATGCATGGCCTCGTGTCAAGAAAGTACGAAGTTGTACTGGAAAACGGCAAAGAGGTAGCTAGGAAACTAGTAAGCGAGCAAAATCTAAAAGAGAAAAAAGATAAAATTGTGGCTGTCGGAACGAAGGATCTGGCTTTACAGGTTTCCCGTGGCGCAGTAGAAACGGGTAAAGAGTTTTATGTAACTTCAACTGCGTATACTGCTAATTGTAATGGTTGTTCCGGTCGTACGGCAACAGGTCTCAATTTGCGGGCTAATCCGAACATGAAAATTATTGCTGTGGACCCTAGAATCATCCCGCTAGGAACAAAGGTGTATGTGGAAGGCTATGGCTATGCAGTAGCTGCTGACACAGGTGGGGCAATAAAAGGATACAAAATTGATGTATTCATGCCCTCTAACCAGGATTGCTATCGATGGGGACGCAAGAAAGTAAAAATTAAAATTTTACAGTAGTTTATTCTGTGCAGAGGGTCCTTCCTCTGCATTTTGCTTTTTTCGAGTTTTTCTTTATACTTACATCGATACATACTTTATCATTTTTTCTTTATTTCTTTACTTTAGTGTATGAATCTGTTCAATAATATAGACGATGGACATTACAGAATTGTTTCAAATTTTTTTCATTTTTTCTTAATTTTATTACGAAGGAATTGGCTTTTATTATGAAGATCAAAGAAATCATTGTGGTAGAAGGGAAAGATGATACCACTGCCATTAAACGAGCGGTTGATGCCGATACAATTGAAACGAATGGTTCAGCTGTCAATCAAGTGACTATTGAAAAAGTAAGACGTGCACAGGGGACAAGAGGGGTCATCATTTTTACTGACCCTGATTTTCCAGGTGAGAAGATTAGAAAGACCATTGCAGAAAGTGTCCCTGGCTGTAAACATGCCTTTTTGACAAAGGCAGCTGCGCTTGCAAAGGGTGGAAAGGGTATTGGAGTTGAGCACGCCAGCCCAGAAGCGATTAGAGAAGCATTGAAGGAGGCCCAAATTTTAAGGGAGACACCTTCAGAGGTCATTACACAGGAAGATCTTCTAACAGCTGGTCTAATTGGTGGAGAAGGCGCCAAAGAGAGAAGAATGCTGATGGGAGAGATTTTAAAGATAGGCTATACAAATGGAAAACAACTGCATAAACGCTTAATGATGTTCCAAATTAGCAAACAGGAATTTGCTGAAGCAATAAGAGTTGTCCAGCATCGGGAGGAAGAATATGAATAAAGATATCGCAACCCCTGTGAGAACAAGGGCTATCTTAGAGAAATACGGTTTTTCATTTAAGAAAAGCCTGGGTCAAAATTTCTTGATTGATACCAATATTTTAAAAAAAATTGTTAGCTTCGCTGATTTGAATGAGAATTCCGGCGCTATTGAAATTGGTCCGGGAATCGGGGCATTAACCGAACAACTTGCCCGCTCGAGTAAGAAGGTCGTGGCTTTTGAAATTGACCAACGCTTATTACCCATTTTAAATGATACTTTGTCGCCATACGCTAATGTCAAGGTTATTCATAAAGACGTGCTAGAGGCGAATGTGCAAAGCATGATGGAGGAGGAATTCCAAGGCATAGAGGATGTAATGGTGGTAGCTAATTTGCCTTATTACGTAACCACACCCATTATCATGAAACTTCTAGAGGAGCACCTGCCCATCCGTGGAATTGTTTGTATGCTTCAAAAAGAAGTGGCTGATCGAATTTCTGCCAAGCCTGGTACAAAGGAATATGGTTCTCTTTCCATTGCCATACAATATTACACAGAAGCTGAGACGGTAATGATCGTACCTAAAACTGTTTTTGTTCCACAGCCAAATGTAGATTCAGCTGTTATCCGGTTAACTAAGCGAAATCAGCCTGCTGTTAGTGTGAAGGATGAGGGCTTCTTTTTCCAAGTGACAAAAGCGAGTTTTGCGCAGAGGAGAAAAACCATTCTTAATAATTTAACTAGTCAGCTTCCTGAAGGGAAACAGAAGAAGGAAGAAATTCTTGCTGCTTTATCGGCGAGCGGGGTTGAACCAACTAGAAGAGGGGAGACGCTTTCCTTAGAGGAATTTGGTATGTTAAGTGATCAACTATATCCATACTTCCATTAAGACTCTTATAAAAGGGTCTTTTTCTTTTTCACCAGGACAATGCACTTAGCATAGCCTAAGGAAGAGAAACTATCTAGAAAAGGCCCTTTTGCTGGTCTTATTGGAGTGACGGCAGTGAATATAAAAATAATGGATATTGTCGGTAGAAAATCATATAACTGTGATATTCTATTTCGCGTTATTGATATTCAACATATAAACGGCCAAAAAGTTGCTATCCTTTATGGTGAGGATTTTCGTCTGATCGCAGATTCACCTTTCACTGATTTAGTCAGTATTGACCAAAATGAAAGAGTGAAACTGGAACAAGAATATAGAACGCTCGAGGAACAATCATTAAAACTGTTTGAACAGGATGTAGATCTGTTAAGGCAAAGGCAAGAATATGAGGCTACTGGGGGATATGTGAAGCCGAGCAATTACTTTCAAATCCCAGGGAAGGTCCTCCATTTAGATGGAGATCCTGCGTATTTAAAAAAATGCATGACTTTATACGAAAAGATTGGAATACCTGTGCTTGGAATACATTGCAATGAAAAGGAAATGCCTGAGAGAATTGGTGAATTAATTGATTATTATCGTCCTGATATTCTCGTTATCACCGGTCACGATGCGTATTCAAAGGCAAAGGGAAAGATAACAGATATTAATGCTTACCGACATTCCAAACATTTCGTTCAAACAGTTAGAGAAGCTAGAAAAAAGATTCCTCATTTAGATCAACTTGTTATTTTTGCTGGAGCCTGCCAATCTCACTTTGAATCCCTCATTCATGCAGGAGCGAACTTTGCCAGCTCACCATCCAGGATCAATATTCATGCATTAGACCCCGTTTATATTGTTGCTAAAATAAGCTTTACACCCTTTATGGAGAGAATAAATGTTTGGGATGTTCTAAGGAATACACTAACTGGTGAAAAGGGGCTTGGAGGAATTGAAACAAAAGGGGTATTACGTACGGGAATGCCCTACAGGCCACACCACGAGGAAGAAGAAGAATAAGCTTATTAGAGAAGCGGAAGTACTAATAAGTACTGCCCCATTATTCTAATGGGCTTATTTTTTTATGTGTGATACATAATCCACGTCCAATACGGTAACGATAGGAATGTTGAAATTTTAGAGAAAAAGTAGAAGAAAAAGGATTGACAATCATTTTGTTGGACTGATATAATTTATGTTTTTGTTTGACAGAACTATGTCAGTGTGTTATACTTTACACAGTGAGGTGGACCGAATGCCAAAAACCTTAGCCGATATTAAAAAGGCTCTCGACACAAACTTAGGGAAAAGGTTACTGCTAAAGGCAAATGGAGGACGTAGAAAGACGATTGAACGTTCCGGTGTTTTAGCTGAAACTTACCCATCTGTTTTTGTTATTGAACTTGACCAAGATGAAAATTCATTCGAGCGTGTTTCATACAGCTATGCGGATGTCTTAACGGAAACAGTTCAAATTACATTCTACGATGAAACAACAGGACATGTAGCTTTAAGTTAGTATATAAGCAATGAGTGGCAGTAAACTTAAAGTTTACTGCTTTTTGCTGTCTTTAGATTACACTAGGTTTGGCTCCAGGAACTCTTGTGATTCCGATTTAATCATTCTCTTTTATCCCATACTAATAATGCTGTGGGCTGAAGGGGGTTGTTTAGATGGCCAGGAGAAGAGGAATTATGTCCGATCGACTGAAAGTAGAGCTTGCAAAAGAGCTTGGTTTTTATGATGTGGTTCAAAAAGAAGGTTGGGGCGGTATTAAGTCCAAGGACGCAGGGAATATGGTGAAGCGGGCCGTGGAACTTGCCCAGCAACAAATGGTCAATCGAGGTTCACATTCTTAATCCTTAAAAAGGTGAGTAAGAATTTCGTTTAAACAAAATCTGTCCCACAGCTGCCAGGGGGCTATGCCCTCTGGTTTTTACATATATTTTGTTTCCAAATTAAGAGAAATTAGTGATAAAATATTAAATTTATTAAGATATATGATAACTGACGTCTTACATTTATCTTTTTGTGGTAAAATAGGACAAAATGTGGAT
The DNA here is from genome assembly GCF_057656715.1 of Neobacillus sp. Soil_C_43. NCBI lineage: Bacteria > Bacillati > Bacillota > Bacilli > Caryophanales > Bacillaceae > Neobacillus > Neobacillus sp. Soil_C_43. The sequence continues at coordinate 35,549 of NZ_JBDGJV010000028.1, read as the reverse complement.
TTTTCGGAAAGCGCCCGTATGCAAATAACTCGCTTAGGGGTGGATAATATAGAAGTAGGTGGACGTAGTGAAGCTTTTAGTAAAAGCACCGGCCAAAATCAATTTAGCATTAGATGTTTTACATAAACGTCCGGATGGCTATCATGAAGTAGAAATGATAATGACTACCATCGATTTGGCTGATCGGGTGGAACTCACCTTATTAAATCAAGATAAAATACATATTCAATCTCATAATCGTTATGTACCTGATGACCAGCGTAACTTAGCTTATCAAGCTGCACAGCTTTTAAAGGACCGCTTTCAGGTAAAAAAGGGTGTTGTCATTACGATTGAAAAAACGATTCCAGTTGCTGCAGGACTTGCAGGAGGAAGCAGTGATGCTGCTGCCACCTTAAGAGGCTTAAATAAGCTTTGGGATCTTGGTTTGACCTTAGATGAATTAGCTGAGCTGGGCTCAGAAATTGGATCGGATGTTTCTTTTTGTGTATATGGTGGAACGGCTTTAGCAAAGGGTAGAGGAGAAATGATTACCGAGCTTCCTGCCCCACCAACTTGCTGGGTTATTCTAGCGAAACCGTTTATTGGTGTTTCAACAGCTGAAGTATACAGAAGACTAGATGTTAATGGAATGAAGCACCCTGATATTCAAGGAATGATTGAGGCCATTAACCAGCATGATTATCAAAAGGTATGCAGTAATATGGGGAATGTCTTAGAGGAGGTTACGTTAAACCTTCACCCTGAAGTTGCCCAGATAAAGGATCAAATGAAGCGCTTCGGAGCAGATGCTGTCTTAATGAGCGGAAGTGGTCCAACTGTATTTGGGATTGTGCAACATGATTCCCGTATGCACCGAATCTATAACGGATTAAGAGGATTCTGTGATCAGGTCTTTGCTGTCCGCTTGTTGGGTGAGCGACACACGCTTGATTAGAGACGTACAATAATATATTCTTTAAGTAGAATATACGGGTTTTGGGGGTTCTTTATGAAATTTCGACGCAGTGAACGTTTGATTGATATGACAAATTATTTACTCGACCATCCTCGTCAGCTTGTTCCACTCACTTTTTTCGCAGAACGTTATGCGTCAGCAAAGTCTTCCATAAGTGAGGACCTAGCGATTGTGAAGGAAACCTTTGAGCAAAGAGGAATAGGGACATTGCAAACCGTTCCTGGTGCTTCGGGCGGTGTAAAATTCTTTGTCAAAGTCAGTAAAGAAGAGGCGGAGCCTTTTGTCAATGAATTATGTACCTTAATTGCAAATCCCGAAAGACTTCTGCCTGGAGGGTATTTATATTTAACCGATATTTTAGGCGACCCTCAGGTTGTGCAAAAGGCCGGACGGATTATAGCATCTGCCTATGCAGATGCAAAAATTGACGTGGTCATGACAGTAGCAACCAAAGGAATTCCCCTTGCTTACGCTGTTGCCAGTCAATTAAATGTCCCTGTTGTTATCGTGAGAAGGGATAGTAAGGTAACGGAAGGGCCAACAGTTAGCATCAATTATGTCTCTGGATCAGCCAAAAGAATACAAACTATGGTTCTTTCTAAGAGAAGCATGAAGCAGAATTCCCGCGTACTTATTGTCGACGATTTTATGAAGGCTGGCGGTACCGTAATGGGTATGATCAGTATGCTAGAGGAATTTAATGCTCATTTAGCTGGAATTGCTGTGTTAGTAGAGGCTGAAAAAATGCAAGAGCGCTTAGTAGATGAGTATATCTCACTCGTGCAGCTCTCAGATGTTGATGTAAAAGGGAAAAAGATAAAAGTAGAAGCAGGAAATTATTTTTCGATATGGAGGAGTTAAAATGAGAACAGTCCAAACTAATCAAGCACCAGCGGCAATCGGTCCTTATTCGCAAGGTATAATCGTAAATAATCTTTTTTATAGCTCTGGCCAAATCCCGTTGACTGCTGAAGGGGATTTAGTAACCGGTGATGTGAAAGAACAGACACACCAGGTGTTTAAAAATTTACAGGCTGTCCTAACAGAAGCAGGTGCCTCTTTTGAAACGGTAGTAAAAGCTACAGTATTTATTAAAAGTATGGATGATTTTGCGGCTATTAACGAAGTATATGGTGAGTATTTCAGCACGCATAAACCTGCACGTTCTTGTGTAGAAGTGGCTCGTCTTCCTAAAGATGTATTAGTAGAAATCGAAGTAATTGCGCTCGTAAAATAATCGAGCGCTTTTTTTTTTGACTGTGTTAAAGAACATTTTTGATATCCTGTTGAGTGGAGCGGAAATCAGCAGGCAAGTTTAACAGAGCCTAAAAGATAAGAAAGTATATAATTCAGCTCCACCAAAATCTTGATAATTGTGGTGTTTTTCTGGAAGAGTGGGTGTAGTTTAGTAATTGGCGAGTAAAATGGGGTTATTGACGAGTAAATCATCGAAAATGACGAGAAAGAAAGAAAATCATATAAAAAAGGAAATTATTAAGGTACTTCAAGAGGTGATCAACACATAAATTTATAGGAGGATACTTGAGCCAGGCTAAACGCCTGGCTTTTTGTATAAAAATTAGGTTATCGAGATTCGAGAAGGTTTCTAATGTTCGTGGAAAGTGATTTTTTTGATAAACCGAAAGTTAATTTTTATACCCTGTAAATTGGAGCGGAAATCGACAGATAAATTTTAACAGAGCCTTTTTATGGGTTAAAAACAGGATATAAGTAGCCATTTTTTACAAATGTTCACTATTTTGCCCTAAATTTTCAAAAAATTTTTTTATTTAAAGAAGGAAAATGAAAATAATTGTTGAATTTATTAAACTAGCTTTTTATACAAAGAAAAGGGTGTGAGCACATGGAAGTAACTGACGTAAGATTACGCCGGGTTAACACGGATGGAAGAATGAGAGCGATTGCATCGATCACATTGGACAATGAATTTGTTGTTCATGACATCCGCGTTATCGACGGAAACAACGGTTTATTTGTAGCTATGCCAAGTAAACGTACTCCAGATGGAGAATTTCGTGACATTGCGCATCCAATCAATTCAGGAACACGCGGTAAAATCCAAGAAGCTGTTTTGGCTGAGTACCACCGTTTAGGTGAAATGGAAGTAGAATTTGAAGAAGCCGGAGCTTCCTAAGGATTTTAGCAACTAGGGCCTTTCTTCTGAGTAAGGCTCTTTTTTATTGCCTATTAATGTCTATTTATAATCCCCTACCAAAATTTCTCCTCCTTAAACAAAAAACTTAATATTATGAAATTAGACACATACCGTTCATTCCTTGAAAACAGAGCCAATTTACGTTAATATTTTTAATGGATAAAAAGGTAAATTGGAGGACTGTCCATGTCTAATCGTTATGCTGTGATTTTAGCCGCAGGGCAAGGTACGCGGATGAAATCAAAGCTTTATAAAGTTTTACACCCAGTATGCGGCAAACCAATGGTACAACATGTCGTTGACCAGATCATGAAACTAAATGTTCAAGAAATGGTCACAATTATTGGCCATGGAGCAGAAATGGTGCAATCACAGTTAGGTGACAGCAGTCTTTACGCCTTACAGGAGCAACAGCTTGGTACTGCACATGCAGTGATGCAGGCAAGTAGTATGCTTGAGGGTAAAGAGGGTGTAACAATCGTCGTTTGCGGTGATACGCCGTTAATAACAGCCGAAACGATGGAGTCAATTTTTAAACAGCATGAAGAATTATCTGCTAAGGCTACAATCCTCACAGCAAAAATAGATAACCCAACTGGATACGGTCGAATCATACGGAATGAAGAAGGCTTAGTTGAAAAAATTGTTGAGCATAAAGATGCTACAGAAGCAGAACGTGAAATAAATGAAATTAACACAGGCACATACTGTTTTGACAATCGAGCATTGTTCGAAGCATTAAGAAGTGTGTCCAATGACAATGTTCAAGGGGAGTATTACTTACCAGATGTCATTGAAATTCTTAAAAAGCAAGGGGAGGTAGTGACTGCCTTCCAAACGAATGAATTTGAAGAAACATTAGGTGTAAATGATCGTGTAGCTCTAGCCGAAGCGGAGAGAATTATGCGCAATCGGACAAATATTGTTCATATGCGTAATGGTGTTACGATTATTGATCCTGCTAACACATACATTGAGACAGAAGTTGAAATCGGACAGGATACTGTCATCTATCCAGGAACCATTATTAAAGGCAACACAATCATCGGTTCTGAATGTCATATTGGTCCAAATTCAGAAATTGATTCTTGTGAAATTGGAAATGAGACAGTTATTCGCCAATCAGTAGCACATAAAAGCTCAATTGGTTCACACGTTAATATTGGTCCGTTTGCACATATTAGACCGGATTCAAATATTGAGGATGAAGTGAAAATCGGAAACTTCGTGGAGATCAAGAAGGCCGTTTTCGGAAAAGGAAGCAAAGCTTCTCATTTAAGCTATATTGGTGATGCGGAAGTAGGAAGTGATGTAAACCTTGGCTGTGGTTCCATTACAGTCAATTATGATGGTAAAAATAAATATTTAACAAAAATTGAAGATGGAGTCTTCATCGGCTGCAACTCAAATCTAGTTGCCCCTGTCACAATTGGCAAGGGTGCATACGTGGCTGCCGGTTCAACCATTACAAAAGATGTACCAGGTGAAGCCTTATCTATTGCCCGTGCACAACAAGTGAATAAAGAAAATTATGTTCAAAAGCTTAATGTAAAGAAATAAGCAATGATAATTGGAGGGCCATCATGTCAAATCAATATTTAGATCCGAACTTAAAGGTATTTAGCTTAAATTCTAATGTTCCACTTGCGAGAGAAATAGCAAAAGTTATCGGAGTTGAATTAGGGAAGAGCTCTGTAACTAGATTCAGTGACGGTGAAATTCAAATAAATATTGAAGAAAGTATTCGTGGCTGTGATGTGTATGTCATTCAGTCAACTAGTTCACCTGTGAATGAAAATATCATGGAATTATTAATCATGATCGATGCCCTCAAGAGAGCGTCTGCTAAAACGATTAATATTGTAATGCCGTACTATGGTTATGCCCGTCAAGATCGTAAAGCACGTGCACGTGAACCAATTACAGCAAAACTATTTGCAAACCTTGTTGAGACTGCTGGTGCAACTCGTGTAATCTGCCTGGATTTACATGCACCTCAAATTCAAGGATTCTTTGATATTCCGATTGATCACTTAATGGGTGTACCGATTTTATCAGAATACTTTAAGACAAAAGATCTAAGTGGTGACATCGTTATTGTTTCTCCAGACCATGGCGGTGTAACTAGAGCAAGAAAAATGGCTGAACGCTTAAAAGCTCCAATAGCGATCATTGATAAACGCCGTCCAAGACCAAACGTCGCAGAAGTCATGAATATTGTCGGTAACATAGAAGGAAAAGTTGCCATTTTGATTGATGATATTATTGATACAGCAGGAACAATTACACTTGCTGCTAATGCGTTAGTTGAGAATGGTGCAGCAGAGGTTTATGCTTGCTGTACACATCCTGTGTTGTCAGGACCGGCAATTGAAAGAATTGAAAACTCAAAAATAAAAGAATTAGTTGTGACTAACTCTATAGCTCTTCCAGAAGAGAAGAAGAGCAGTAAAATTATTAACCTATCGGTTGCGCCATTAATTGGTGAAGCCATTATTCGTGTACACGAAGAGCAGTCTGTAAGCACATTGTTTGATTAATAGTCCTTTAACAGGACCTGGCATAGCAGTCTGGTCCTGCTCCTGCTTTAATACAGCCAGAATTTCGACCTTGTAAGAATACAAAAAAATGTTTAGACCTTCCGATTTTAGGGCATTTTTATATAGACAGATATGAATAGGAAGGGGACTAAACGTATGAGTACTGTATTACAAGCAAAGGAACGGAAGGAACTCCGTCATTCTGCATTAAAGCAAATTAGAGAGAATGGAAACATCCCTGCTGTTATATATGGGGCAAAAGTTGACAGTAAGCCAGTAATGATAAGTTCAGCTGATTTAACAAAAACCATCCGCTCTGTAGGTAGAAATGGCGTCATTTCTCTTGATGTGGAAGGAAATAAACAGGATGTGGTCCTTACCGATGTCCAAAGCGATTTTATCAAAAAAGAAATTATTCATGTTGATTTCTTAGCCGTCGATAAATCATCTAAGATTCATGTTGATGTGAGACTTGTTCTTGTTGGTGAGGCAGCAGGAGTAAAAGATGGCGGTGTCTTGCAGCAGCCGGTTCACCAGTTATCTATTACTTCTACCCCTGATAATATTCCACAGCAAATAGAAGTTGATATTACGAACTTGCAAGTAGGAGAAACCGTATTGGTCGGTGATATTCCTTCAGCTGGTGGATTTACAATCAACCATGAGGACGATGAAGTAGTCGCTTCCATCCTACCTCCAAGACAGGAAGAGGAAATTAACTCTGGTGAACAGCAAGAAGAAGGACATCCAGCTAATGAAGAGGGACGAGAAACAACTCCAGAATAAATCAGCTTTTAATTTAAGAGTAAAAGACGTAACCAACCTGTGGTTACGTCTTTTGCCGCATAAATAAATGAACAATGGGAGAAAACCATGTTTCGAAAACTATTTAAAAGGTTGGCTGAACCGGAAGAGGTGGGTAAGATGAAATGTATCGTTGGTTTAGGTAACCCGGGAAAACAATATGATCAAACGAGACATAATATTGGCTTTGAGGTAATTGATGAACTATCGCATCAATTTTCCATCCCGCTCACACAGTCTAAATTTAAAGGACTGTACGGAATGGGTGTATATAAAGGGGAAAAAGTATTATTATTAAAACCACTTACATATATGAATTTATCAGGTGAATCCATTCGAGCTGTTATGGATTATTACCAAATAGATTTGGAAGATTTATTAATTATTTATGATGATCTTGATCTTCCAGTCGGAAAAGTTAGGCTCCGTCAAAAAGGAAGCCCTGGTGGACATAATGGAATTAAATCAACAGTGGCACATCTTGGTACACAGCAATTTAATCGAATCAGAATAGGTATTGACCGTCCTTCTCCAGGAATGAGCGTGCCAGATTATGTTTTAGGACACTTTCGTAGTGAGGAGAGACCATTAACCCAAGAGGCCGTTAAAAAGAGTGTAGCTGCATGTGAAACTTGGTTGGAGAAACCATTTTTACAAGTAATGAATGAATATAATCAATAATTGTTCATGTAACAAGCCATATTTTCATATGATTGAAAAAGACAGAAATGGAAGCAAATCTCTTGACCGTTCATCTAATTGAATAAGTTCCTCCCAACAGGTACATACTACTAAGGAATCATAGATTAGGGAGGGACAGGCGTGGCCATTCATTATCATTGTCGTCATTGTGGTACAAAGCTTGGTTCCATTGAAAAAGCATCGATACACAGCGAAACCCTTGGTCTTCATAAACTGACAGAACAGGAAAGACAGGAAATGGTTGCGTATGACTCATCCGGCGATATTCACATCTCAGCTATTTGTGAAGACTGTCAGGAAGCTTTAGAACGGAATCCAGATTACCACCAATACGATTTCCTTATTCACTAGCTTTGGAATCATATCCAAAGCATTTTTCTATTTTTAATTTTCTACTATTAAAATGTTAATTATATTTAAATTCGAATATAAAGAACCCATTTTGGGTCATTTGTATATATGTTGGAAGGGAGGAGAAACCTTGGATGGTTTAAAGTCACTGTTCCTTAAACAAGAAGATGTCCACTCGGTGATTGCCGGTGTGGAAGAAGGATTAAGGGAACAACTGGTCGCAGGCTTATCAGGTTCCTCAAGAACAGTATTAACCGCTTCAATTTACGAACAAATGCAGAGGCCAATTATGCTTGTAACCCATAATCTATTACAAGCACAAAAACTCTATGATGATATTGTTAATCTACTAAGTGACAAGGAAGTATTTCTTTTTCCAGCCAATGAATTAATTGCCGCCGAGCTAAGTATTGCGAGTCCGGAATTGAAGGCCCAAAGAATAGAGGCATTAAACCATTGGAGTAAAAATAATAAAGGGATTTTAATTGTCCCGATAGCCGGTCTGAAAAAAACCGTTCCTCCTAAGTCACAGTGGAAACAATATCAGCTCTCGCTAAAATTAGGGGAAGACATCGATATAGATTATCTATTAAATACCTTTGTCCAAATGGGCTACATTCGTGCTGAAATGGTCACAACGCCAGGCGAATTTAGTGTAAGGGGCGGAATCATCGATATCTATCCTCTTACAGAAGCCAACCCGCTGCGAATTGAATTATTCGATACGGAAATTGATTCCATCCGCTATTTTTCTCTTGAAGATCAGCGTTCAAAAGAAAAAGTAAAAAAGATTATGATCGGACCTGCCACTGAAATTCTGTTAGAAGATGAGAATTATAGCCGGATGAGCAATCAATTAGAGACCGGGTTAGCGAAAAGTCTTAGGAAATTAAAAGATGATAAGGCAAAAATTCAGCTTTCGCAAAATATTAGCTATGAATTAGAACTATTAAAAAATAGACAAAAGCCAGACCAGGTGTATAAGTACCTATCCTTAGCCTACGAAAAGCCTGCTAGTTTACTAGACTATCTTCCATCCAATGGTCTAGTGTTTATTGATGAAATAAGCCGAGTCCAAGAGATGAACGATTCATTGGTAAAAGAGGAAGCGGAATGGTATACCGGGTTGCTTGCAGAAGGTCAGATTATCCATGACCTCCACATTTCTCATGACTTGCAGGCCATGCTGCAAAAGAAGGAATTTCCTGTCGTTTATATGTCCTTATTTTTACGGCATGTGGCTAATACCAGCCCGCAAAATATTATTAATGTTTCATGTAAACAAATGCAAAACTTCCATGGACAAATGCATTTATTAAAGGCAGAAATTGATCGATGGAAGAAGGGTAATTATTCTATTCTTTTTTTAGGCCCAGATGAAGAACGGGTAAAAAAATTAGAGCGTGTCCTAGAGGATTATGAAATTGAGGGCAGCATTGTTAAGGGAAACCAGCAGCTTTTGCCAGGAAAAGTGCAAATTATGAAAGGAAACCTCCATTCGGGGTTTGAGCTGTCCATTCAAAAAATTGCCATCATCACGGAAGAAGAGTTATTCAATAAACGGGTGAAGAAGTCGGTCAGCCGCCAAAAACTATCCAATGCGGAACGAATTAAAAGTTACTCAGAGCTTAAAATTGGCGATTATGTGGTCCACGTCAATCACGGGATTGGAAAATACTTAGGCATTGAAACACTGGTAATCAACGGAATCCATAAAGATTACCTACACATTCGATACCATGGGACAGATAAACTGTATGTGCCTGTAGAACAAATTGATCTTGTCCAAAAATACGTAGGGTCAGAAGGCAAAGAGCCTAAGGTCTATAAACTGGGCGGAAGCGATTGGAAAAAGGTGAAGAAGAAGGTTGAATCATCCGTCCAAGATATTGCCGATGATTTAATCAAGCTATATGCAGAACGCGAGGCAGCAGTAGGCTATGCTTTTTCACCGGATGGAGATATGCAGAGGGAATTTGAGACTTCTTTTGCCTATCAGGAAACGGATGATCAGCTTCGTTCCATCCATGAGATTAAAAAGGATATGGAACGAGCGCGTCCGATGGATCGCCTGCTTTGCGGTGACGTTGGATATGGAAAAACAGAAGTGGCTATTCGTGCAGCCTTTAAGGCAATAGCGGATGGAAAGCAGGTCGCGTTTCTTGTGCCAACAACGATTTTGGCGCAGCAGCATCATGAAACCCTACGAGAGAGGTTTCAAGACTATCCAATCAATATCGGACTGTTAAGTCGATTCCGCTCCAAAAAACAACAAACAGAAACGCTTAAAGGCTTAAAAGCTGGAACAGTTGATATTGTAGTGGGTACCCACCGGTTGCTCTCAAAGGATATTGTCTATCGTGATTTAGGACTATTAATTATTGATGAAGAACAACGATTCGGAGTGACACATAAGGAAAAGATTAAAAAGTTAAAAACCAATGTTGATGTATTAACCTTAACAGCCACTCCAATCCCAAGAACACTTCATATGTCAATGCTTGGGGTTCGGGACCTATCGGTTATTGAAACGCCGCCTGAAAATCGTTTTCCGGTGCAAACGTATGTAATGGAATATAATGGTTCATTAGTACGGGAGGCAATCGAGCGGGAGCTTGCGAGGGACGGACAAGTATTCTTCTTATATAACAGAGTAGAAGATATCGAACGTAAAGCAGAAGAAATATCGATGCTTGTCCCGGATGCACGTGTCACCTATGCTCATGGACAAATGACAGAAAATGAGTTGGAGTCTGTGATGCTCAGCTTTCTCGCGGGCGAATTTGATGTGCTTGTCAGTACAACCATCATCGAAACCGGGGTAGATATTCCGAATGTAAATACCTTAATTGTCTTTGACGCCGATCGAATGGGGCTTTCTCAACTTTATCAGCTTCGAGGTCGAGTAGGAAGATCAAACCGTGTCGCTTATGCTTATTTCACTTACCGAAAAGATAAGGTTTTAACGGAAGTAGCTGAAAAACGATTACAGGCCATTAAGGAATTTACCGAATTAGGCTCTGGTTTTAAGATTGCCATGAGAGATTTATCCATTCGGGGAGCGGGTAATCTATTAGGTTCCCAACAGCATGGCTTTATTGATTCGGTTGGTTTTGACCTCTATTCACAAATGCTTAAAGAAGCGATTGAAGAACGCAAGGGAGATCTGGGGGCAGAAGTGAAAAAGTCGGTTGAAATTGACCTTGAGATTGATGCGTATATTCCGGATACTTATATTAAGGACGGACACCAGAAAATCGAGATGTATAAACGGTTTAGGGGTGCCGATTCGCTTGAAGAGATTGAAGAACTACAAGCAGAAATCATTGACCGCTTTGGCGAGTATCCAGAAGAAGTAGCTTTCCTTTTCCAAGTTGCCGAAATAAAGGTTTATGCACTATTAAATGGAGTGGAACAAATTAAACAAGCGAAACAAGAGGTAACAATCCTTATTAATGAGCAAGTTACCCAAAGTGTTGATGGTAGTAAAATTTTCCATATCGGCAGTCAATTTGGCCGAAATGTGACCCCTGGCATGGAGGGACCTAGGTTAAAAATAATGATAAAAACGAAAGAGTATCAGACACAGCAATGGCTCCATATCGTTGGTGAGATGGTAAAAGGAATCTCAAAGGCTAAAAGAGCCCAAGAAAATCCTGTGAACTAATTTCCTGTATATGTGAAAATGTGAAAATTATATGTCTAATGTGTATAGAACTTTCCAGATGAAAGATACTAAGTTCAAAGTTGGTGATGATTTCAATTAAAGGAAGATTATCATTACCAAGTTGAATAATCATCAGATGAAAGTGAGGCAACATTGGATGAAAGCAACTGGAATAGTTCGTCGAATCGATGATTTGGGTCGTGTTGTTATTCCCAAAGAAATACGCAGAACTTTGCGTATCCGTGAAGGGGATCCGTTAGAGATTTTTGTGGATCGTGACGGGGAAGTCATTTTAAAAAAATATTCACCAATCAGCGAGTTAAGCGATTTTGCCAAAGAATATGCAGAAGCCCTATTTGATAGCCTCGGTAATCCTGTATTAATTTGTGATAGAGATACGTATATTGCTGTCGCTGGCGGGTCTAAAAAAGAGTATTTAAATAAGAATATAAGTGATTTAGTAGAAAAGACGATGGAAGAACGGAACTCAGTTCTACATACGCAGCAGGGTGACATTGCACTCTCTGATGGAAATGATGAAGCCGTCGCTTCCTATACCATTGGACCAATTATTGCTAATGGAGATCCAATTGGAGCTGTCATTATCTTCTCTAGAGAAGGTACCCTTGGCGAAGTAGAACAAAAAGCAGTTGAAACAGCTGCAGGGTTCTTAGCTCGACAGATGGAGTCATAAAATTCTTTCATAACAAAAAAGGCAGCCACCCGCTGTCTTTTTTATTTAAACTAATATCAGGCCTTCATATGCTATAATACTTTGGAGTTTATTATTAGTGGGTGAAGCAATGTATTCAACGAAGTCTGCCAATCAATCAAAGGCATTGTTTAGAGGAGCGTTCATTCTAACCATTGCAGCACTAGTGGTGAAAATCCTCAGTGCTTTTTACCGTATTCCTTTTCAAAACATTGTCGGAGATATTGGCTTTTACATATATCAACAAGTCTATCCAATCTACGGGATAGCTATTGTCCTATCTACAACAGGCTTCCCAGTTGTCATATCTAAGCTATACGCAGAGCAGAGAGAAAAAGGGAACGTTGATAAGTCTCGACTTCTTCTTTTTACCTCATTTATATATTTACAACTATTCGGTTTTATTTGTTTCCTGATTCTTTACTTCGGGGCAGATATTATAGCTCTTTGGATGAACGATCCGCATTTAGCCATATTATTGAGGGTCGTTTCTATTGTTTATCTAACCTTCCCTTTTGTCTCAATACTAAGAGGATACTATCAAGGAATTGGTGATATGGTTCCGACTGCTCTGTCGCAAGTGGGAGAGCAAACCATTCGGGTGTTGACGATTCTTTTGCTGTCCTATCTGTTTATGCAGAAGGGATATTCGCCTTACCTTGTTGGCGGTGGGGCGATGTTTGGATCTATTACGGGAAGCATGGTTTCTAGCATTATTTTGTTTATGTTTCTATGGATTCGTAAAGAATGGAAATGGATTGCTCCATCAAGAGGGATGTTTCGAACCTTTGCTGTAGAAATAAAGGGAATTTTCAAAGCACTCACTTTTCAAGGCTTAATGATTTGTTTAAGCGGCATGCTGCTGATCTTCATTCAATTAGCGGACTCATTGAACTTATACTCATTATTAACGATAAATGGAATGGAAAAAGATATGGCCAAAAGCTTGAAGGGTATATTTGACCGTGGTCAGCCACTCATTCAATTAGGAACAGTTGCAGCGACATCGTTGTCTTTAACCCTTGTTCCGCTTATTACCCGTGAGAGATTGTCAGAGAAACAAAGCAATTTAACGGATAAAGTCCAACTGGCGTTAAAGGTCAGTATTGTTATTGGCCTCGGTGCCTCAGCGGGACTATGGGCCATTATAAGACCAACAAACATCATGTTGTTTGAGAATGACCTTGGTTCCACCGAATTAGGTATATTAGGATTTGTTATTCTTTTTACATCGATTATATTAACCATTATTGCCATCATGCAGGGGCTAGGCAGTCTGGTGTTCCCGGCATTAGCCGTAACCGTCTCGTTTCCCATTAAATATGGCTTAAACATGTTGCTGGTTCCCTGGTGTGGCACCAAGGGAGCGGCCATTTCTACCATTATTACCTTGGCTTTTGTTACAATAGTACTTTTATTAAAACTAAAGAAAATGTTCTCAGCTCGCCTTGCCTCATTTCGCTCTTTAGCGACTGTCCTATGGGCAACAACAGCTATGGTTGTATTTTTAAAAGGATACATATGGGGTACAGATATATTTATGGATGATTTTCACCTAGAGAGAATAGGAGCAGCCATGCAGTCCCTAAGTGCAGTCTTTTTTGGAGGGATTATCTTTTTGGTCATCATCCTTAGAGGTGGGGTATTCCTTGAGCAAGAACTGACGTTATTTCCATTGGGTAGCAGGTTAATACATTTTTTAGCGCGAAGGGATAGAGATAAACATGGCGAAAAAAATTGAAGTACTTGGATTGGGAGCAGGAGATTTAGAACAGCTTCCGATGGGGGTATATAAAAAATTATTGGGTTCAAGTCATTTATTTTTAAGGACCAAAGAGCATCCCGTTGTGCAGGAGTTAGAAAAAGAAGGAATGACATACTCCTCCTTTGATTCGGTCTATGAAAAACACGATCAGTTTGAAGCGGTATATGAGGAGATTGTGCAGTCGTTATTGCAAAAAGCGGAACATGAGACCGTTGTCTATGCTGTGCCCGGGCATCCGCTTGTTGCCGAACGGACGGTTCAGCTTCTTTTACAATATGGACCGGAGAACCAGGTTGAAATAAGCATTGGCGGAGGTCAGAGTTTTATTGATGCCTTGTTTGCTTCCTTAAAAATTGATCCAGTTGAAGGATTTCAATTGCTTGATGGAAATGCATTACATGTGGGTCAACTGCAATTAGAGCAGCACATTTTTATCAGCCAGGTGTACGACCAATTTATTGCTTCCAATGTAAAATTAACTTTAATGGAAAAACTGCCGGATGATTACGAGGTGTTTATTGTTACAGCAGCAGGCAGTAAACAGGAGGTTATTGAAAAAGTACCACTCTATGAGCTTGACCGAAATGTATCTATCAATAACCTCACTTCCGTCTATGTACCACCTGTCGTGGAAGAAGAGATTCTCTATAAGAATTTCTCTAAGCTAAGAGAAATTATTGCTATTTTAAGAGGACCAGATGGCTGCCCTTGGGATAAGAAACAAACACATGAATCATTAAAAAGATATTTAATTGAAGAAACCTATGAAGTCATTGAGGCCATTGATAGTGGTGACATTGATCATTTAATTGAAGAACTAGGCGATGTCTTGCTGCAGGTAATGCTTCATGCCCAGATTGGTGAGGATGATGGATATTTCTCGGTTGATGACGTGATTGAGGGGCTATCAGCTAAAATGATTCGCCGCCATCCTCATGTGTTCGGGAACGCGAAAGCTGAAAATGCAGAAGAAGTAGTTCAAAATTGGCAGGAAATCAAGGAACAGGAAAAGGGGAAGGTCTCAGCTTCCTTATTAGAGGGAGTGTCAAAGTCCCAGCCGAATTTATTAAGAGCCTATGAATTACAAAAGAAAGCGGCAAAAGTAGGGTTTGATTGGCAGGAAATTACACCTGCTTTAGAGAAAGTGAAAGAAGAGCTAGATGAATTTATCCAGGAATTAGATGGAACGGATGATGGATTAGAGCTGGCAAAAAAGGAATTTGGAGATTTATTGTTTGCCTTTGTTAACGTAGCTCGATTTTTAAACATACACCCGGAAGAAGCTCTTTTTGAAACGAACGAAAAGTTTATTCGCCGTTTTCAATACGTTGAAGAGAGAGTGAAGGAGAGCGGCAGAGATTTTGAGGAGCACACGCTTGAACAGCTCGACAAGTATTGGGACGATGCAAAAGAAAAAGGATTATAACTGAGGAGGATTCAAATATGCGTTTAGATAAATTTTTAAAAGTATCTCGATTAATTAAGAGAAGGACTTTAGCAAAAGAAGTATCTGATCAAGGGAGAATTGAGATTAATGGGAAGGAAGCAAAAGCAAGCTCAACTGTAAAAGTTGGTGACGAATTAACGATTCGTCTTGGACAGCGTGTAGTTACCGCCCGAATTGATCGAATCCAAGATACAACGCGGAAAGAAGACGCAGCGGAGATGTATACGATTATAAAAGAAGAGAGACTTGGTTCTACGGAGAGCTTCTAATTCAAATGTTCTAATTCATTCATTTGTCACATAGAAATGTACAAAGGGTTGTACAAATGATTGTGAGGGATGAATGATGAGTCAATATTATGAAAGCAATCCATCGAAGAGTAGTGTTCCTGATCATGATGTCGTTATGAGAGGGAGAAAACTCCTTGATATTACGGGCGTTAAACAAGTAGAAAGCTTTGATAATGAGGAATTTCTGTTAGAAACATCGATGGGTTTTTTAGCTATTAAAGGGCAAAACCTGCAAATGAAGAATCTTGATGTCGAGAAGGGCATTGTTTCAATTAAAGGGAAAATTTTTGATTTAGTCTACCTGGACGAACAGCATGGGGAGAAGGCTAAAGGGTTCTTTAGCAAGTTGTTTCGATGACTCTTTCTACGCAATTTCTAACCATGCTTTCGATGATTGGAATGGGGTCTGTGTTTGGCGCCATGTTTGATACGTATCAGCGGTTTTTGAATCGGCCGAAAAGGAAGCAATGGATTGTCTTTATAAATGATTTATTATTTTGGATTATCCAGGCATTGCTCATTTTTTATACGTTATTTATGGTGAATGATGGAGAATTGCGTTTTTATATCTTTATCGCACTTCTATGTGGATTTGCCGCCTATCAAAGCTTGTTTAAAGGGATCTATTTAAAGTTGCTGGAGGTAATTATTCAGACGGTTATTGCAACTATTAACTTTTTGAAAAAAACCTTCAGACTACTCATCTATAAACCTGTCCTTGGCCTGATTCAGCTAGTTATTGCCATTATTATTGCATTTGGCAGGGGCATTTTCACCCTTGTCAAATTTATTTTTAAAGTTGTATTATTTATTCTTAAAATCATTATCTTTCCAGTGCAAAAAATTCTATTACTTTTTTGGAAACTTTTGCCGAAAGGTATTAAAAAAAGCGTCGAGAAGTTATATAATAAAACGGCAGGAAATTTTAAGGAAATCAAGAATTATATTAATACATTCATAAATAAGTGGAAGAAAAGAAAAGAGTAAGGAGGGACGGGAAATGGGAGCGGAACCGAAACGAAATGTATCAAGAATCCAGTCAACCTATGTGCAACAACAAGAATATGCAGAAATCGCCTCAGCGAGGAAAAGAAAACTGTTGATCAGACGACTATCAATTTTTATCGTTCTTGCCAGTTTACTATCATACTTCATGATTTCCAGTACTATTTCCCAATCTGCTAAACTCGAAGCGAAAATAGCACAAAAGAAGCAGCTAGATCATCAGCTAGCGGATTTGAAAAAAAAGCAGGACATCCTTAAAGAGGATATCGTCAAATTAAATGACGATGATTACATTGCGAAATTAGCCAGAAAAGAATATTTTTTCTCAGAAAAAAATGAAATCATTTTTAATATTCCTGAAGATAAGAAAGAAAATTAGCCAATCTGGTGACTTATTGACACTGATTTTTTCCTTTTTGTATAATATAGAGTAAGATTGATTTTTTATATTTTTAAGGAGGAACATTCTTTTTATGTCAATTGAAGTAGGCAGCAAGTTACAAGGAAAGGTAACAGGGATTACAAAGTTCGGTGCATTTGTGGAGCTGCCAGAAGGCTCAACAGGACTTGTACACATCAGTGAGGTTGCTGATAATTATGTGAAAGATATTAACGATCATCTAAAAGTAGGCGACCAAGTTGAGGTAAAAGTTCTTAATGTTGAGAAAGACGGAAAAATTGGCCTATCTATAAAAAAAGCAAAAGATAGACCAGAGCCGCAACAAAGATCCCAATCACAACGTCCTCGTCAGGGTAGAGCAAATGATCGGAATAATGCTAGACCTGAGAATTTTGAAACGAAAATGGCGAAGTTCTTAAAAGAGAGTGAGGATCGTTTAACTTCCTTAAAACGGCACACGGAATCCAAGCGTGGAGGAAGAGGAGCTAAACGGGGCTAACTTTGCTGCTTATTTATATAATCGATCAGGTAAATATCGCCGATAATGATAAATCAAAGACAAGTCAAACGACTTGTCTTTTTTGTTATATTAAGAAATTAATAAATGATACTAGTATGGACTATTGGAATAGTTATCTGAATCTAGCTCCAGCGCCTAGCCCCTCGGGTTAAATAACCTTCGGCGAGAAAAGTCAAAAGGCGGACTTTTCCCACCGAAGAACATTTGCCTGTCGGGGCTGAACGAGGCGCTTCCGCTTTTTGTCTTTATGATGTAATTTGCTTGAATATAGGAAATACCGTCGAACGATTATTTTCATTCATTCACTATTTTGACAAACTTCTAACCCTATTAATTTTATAATTATCTGAACGATGAAAGAATAGGGAGTGTGATTTATGGAAAAGACAAATGCAAGTTTCATAGAACCAATCAGAGAAGTCAACCTTCATTCGTCAAAATGGGATGTAGGGAGGGGACTGAAGAAAGTTCAATTCATGCTCGAGTCCTTTTTTATAAAAAAGGGTTTCCTCTTACTAATCGTCGGCTTTTTACTTGGCCGAGCTTTAATATTGGCGAAGTTAACCCCATTCTGTCTTCCCTTCTTTGCTTCTGTGTACTTAATTAAAAGGGATCGGGCACCGCTTGCCCTTATCGGACTGACTGTAGGGGCAGCTACTATCTCGTTAGGGAATGCCGCTTTTACCTTTATAGTCACCATTCTCTTTCTCGCTGTTTTTCGAATCAGCAGAAAATGGCTGACAAACGAAATGAAAGCCATGCCCTTCTTTGTCGGGATTATTTTAGGGTTAGGAAAACTAGCAGAAGCATTCATCTTAACTAAACAACTAACTGTGTATGACTTAATGATGGTAGGTGTACAAGCTAGTCTTTCATTTATTTTGACACTCATTTTTTTACAAAGCATTCCTCTATTAACCTTAAATAAACGTAGACAACTATTAAAAACAGAAGAAATTGTGTGCTTAATCATTATGCTGGCTTCCATTATGACGGGAACAATTGGCTGGAAGGTGTATGATTTGTCGATTGAGCATATTATGTCGAGATATTTGGTATTAGTGTTTTCCTTTATTGCAGGGGCCACGGTTGGCTCGACGGTTGGTGTCGTAACAGGCTTGATTTTTAGTCTTGCAAGTGTATCAAGCTTCTATCATATGAGCTTGCTTGCATTTTCAGGTGTGTTGGGCGGCCTGTTAAAAGAAGGAAAAAAAATAGGTGTATCCGCAGGGCTAATGATTTCCACTCTATTAATTGGTATGTATGGGGAGGGAGGAGGGTCCATCCTTTTAACGGTATTAGAATCGACGGCGGCTATTTTCTTATTCTTCATAACACCCCAAGTTTTCACTTCTAAATTAGCCAAGTATATTCCTGGTACGCCAGAATATACAGCTGAACAGCAAAAATATATGAGGAAAATGCGGGATGTAACGGCACAAAGGGTGTCGCAATTTTCCAGTGTATTTCATGCCTTATCAAAGAGCTTTTCCAAAATGGAAGTTCAGCCGGATGATAATGAAAATGACAGGGAAATGGATTACTTTATGAGCAATGTAACAGAAAGAACCTGTCAAACTTGTTTTAAAAAGGAACAATGCTGGGCGAAGAATTTTAATACAACCTATGCTTACATGGAAGAAATTATTCATGAAATGGATCAGAATGATGGGAATGTCTCTCCAAGATTATCAAGAGAGTGGGACAAGCATTGCACACGTTCGAAAAAAGTATTCGAAACAATTGGTCAGGAATTAACTTTCTTTCAAGCTAATCAAAGATTAAAGAAACAAGTCCAGGAAAGTCGTAAGCTGGTTGCCGACCAATTGTTAGGTGTGTCTGAAGTAATGGAGAACTTTGCAAAAGAAATCCAAAGGGAAAGGGAAAATCATCATAAGCAGGAAGAGTTAATTATGGAAGCACTCCAGGACTTCGGTATCCACATCGAACAAGTAGAAATTTATAGCCTTGAACAAGGGAATGTAGATATTGAGATGTCTGTCCCATTTTGTAATGGGCATGGTGAGTGCGAAAAATTAATTGCACCAATGTTATCAGATATTCTGGGGGAAACAATTGTAGTGAATAAGGAGGAATGTGCATCCTATCCGAGTGGATTCTGTCACGTAACGTTTCGTTCATCAAAAGCCTATACGGTTGAGACAGGAGTGGCACATGCTGCTAAGGATGGTGGATTGGTATCGGGGGACAGCTATTCAACGATTGAACTAGGTTTAGGCAAGTATGCCATTGCCATCAGTGATGGAATGGGAAATGGCGAAAGAGCTCATTATGAGAGTAAAGAAACACTGCTGTTACTACAAAAAATTCTCCAATCTGGAATTGAAGAAAAGGTAGCAATTAAATCGGTCAATTCGATACTTTCCCTTCGAACAACAGATGAAATATTTTCAACCTTGGATTTAGCGATGATTGACCTTAAAGATGCCTCGGCGAAGTTCTTGAAGATTGGATCTACACCAAGCTTTATTAAGAGGGGAAATAAGATTATAAAAATTCAGGCAAGCAATTTGCCGATGGGAATTCTTCAAGAGTTTGATGTGGATGTGGTCAGTGAGCAGCTTAAGGCCGGAGACTTACTAATTATGATGAGTGACGGAGTGTTTGAAGGGCCGAAGCATGTAGAGAATTATGATTTATGGATGAAGAGAAAAGTACAAGAATTACAGACAGATGACCCGCAAGAAGTTGCTGACTTAATCATGGAGGAGGTCATTCGATCAAGGTCAGGGCTAATCGAAGATGATATGACAGTTACGGTTGCAAAAATAAAACATAACACACCAAAATGGGCATCAATCCCTGTCTACAAAAAAAATGCATAGGAAATGTTTAAGTAATATGTTGTGTTAAAGGTCATGGTTGATTTTTGACACCCGGTTGATTGGAGCGGAAGGCACGAAGACTCCTGTGGGAGTAAGGTTCAGGGGAGCTCCGCAGGCGCTTTTCGCCGAGGAGGCTCGCCGAAACGCCCACGAACCGTTTGTGCCTGGAGCGGAAATCAACAGGACAAATTTATAAAACTAATAAAACCCTTGTGTGATGCCTATACACTTTAAACCGATTATTTTACCCACTCCCTAGGAAACTATGTATAAATCACCCTGAACCCGTCGAAAATGGTACCAATACGTTTATGGAGGGAGAAGGTTATGTACACAGGGAAAATACGCCAGATCCTATTGATAACAGATGGGTGCTCTAATCAAGGTGAAGATCCAATTGCTATGGCTGCTCTTGCGAAAGAACAAGGCATTACGGTAAATGTCATTGGTGTGGTTGAACAGGATATTATTGATGAAAAAGGTATGACAGAAATAGAAGGAATCGCGCTATCAGGTGGAGGAGTCAGCCAAATAGTCTATGCACAGGCTCTTTCTCAAACCGTCCAAATGGTTACTCGTAAAGCCATGAATCAAACCATCCAAGGAGTTGTGAACAGTCAATTAAAGCAAATCTTGGGCCGTTCACAAACAATGGAAGACTTGCCTCCGGAAAAACGAGGAGAAGTGATGGAAGTTGTTGATGAATTAGGAGAAACTGTCGAATTAGATGTGTTGATTCTTGTCGATACAAGCGCCAGCATGAAACATAAACTGCCAATGGTAAAAGAGGCGCTTTTTGACCTCTCTCTAAGCTTAAATGCTCGCTCAGGAGAAAATCAGTTTTCTGTTTATGTATTTCCCGGGAAAAAGAATGATGTCGAAAAATTGCTGGATTGGACACCAAAGATGCAATCTTTGACAAGTGTATTCTCCCAACTTTCGACAGGAGGAATTACACCGACGGGACCGGCATTGCGGACGGCTATTTCAGCATTTAATCAAAAACAATCTTTAAGGAGCCTGCTTTCACGTGATGATGAATCATACTTTGAAGAATCAATGTAAGGTGAGCCCCGGGACTGTCATTTCAGGGAAATGGCATTCAAATAACTATACAATTATAAAAGAGCTAGGATTTGGAGCAAATGGGGTCGTCTACCTTGCGAAACATAAAAACACTCAAGTAGCTTTAAAGATGAGTGATAACGGTATGTCGATTACCTCTGAGGTAAATGTATTAAAATCCTTTGCAAAGGTCCAGGGATCAACCCTCGGGCCTTCTTTACTTGATGTCGATGATTGGCAGAGTCCTCGCGCACGAATTTCCTTTTATGTCATGGAATATATCCAAGGTCCGGATTTGCTAACTTTTATTCGAGAAAAGGGCAAGTCGTGGTCAACGGTATTATTTATTCAGCTGCTTAAGGATTTAGACACGCTTCATGAAAACGGATGGGTATTTGGCGATTTAAAACCAGAAAATCTAATCGTTACCGGCCCGCCTCCGAAAATAAGGTGTATCGATGTGGGAGGTACCACCATTCAAGGGAGAGCCATTAAGGAATTTACGGAGTTTTTTGACCGAGGCTACTGGGGGTTAGGTTCAAGGAAAGCCGAACCTTCATATGATTTGTTTGCCGTAGCCATGATCATGATTAATACCGCTTATCCAAAACGTTTTAATAAAACAACTGGAGGAATACAGCAGTTAAAGGATGCGATCCGACAAAAGCCGGAGTTAACAAAATACGAAAAAATAATCCTGCGTGCGCTTCAAGGACAATACAGTAATGCTAAAAAGATGCGTGAGGATCTTTTAGAGCGAATGACTGATAAAAAATCAGATACTCCTCCTTTAAAATCATCTATGTCTACTCCAACTTCCTCAAACCAGATAAAAGGGGGATTGGCAAAGAATCAAAAACAAGTAACAAGGCAGACTTACCGAAAAAAGAAGAAAAAAAGCGGTTGGCTTGAGTTTTTAATCATTGCGGTCCTTTTAGGTGCTTTCTATGCTTGGTACACATTCGATAAATTACTATAAATAGTTGAAACCTTTTTGAGTTACAAACGTATTAAGAATGTATTCCTGCATTTATAATGCCTAAGTTTTGATAGTTATTTATGGTTAGTGGTAAGCTATTTGTATTCTAAATTTTTTTTTGCAAATACTTTGTTGTAAGGAAAGAGTGCCATACTATGTTGGAAACAAAGATTGAGGATTATCTTAATCGTCACTCGTTTCAATTAGATAACAAACAGATTGTTGTTGGAGTTTCAGGTGGGCCTGATTCCCTGGCACTGCTTCACTATCTGCATTCTCAAAAAGACAGGAAAAATCTTTCCATCGTTGTCGCCCATGTGGACCATATGTTCCGTGGAGAGGAGTCCTATGAGGACGCCATGTTTGTAAAAGGTTTCTGTCAAGAGTACGCTATTCCGTTTGAAATGAGACAGATTGATGTAACGAAAATAATGGATGCTACAGGAAAGAGTTCTCAAGTAGCAGCAAGAGAAGTGCGATACCAATTTTACTCAGAAATAATGGAGAAGTATAATTTCCACTATTTGGCCCTTGGTCATCACGGGGATGATCAGATTGAGACCATTCTCATGCGCTTAACTAGAGGTAGTTCTGGAAGAGCGAGAGCCGGGATTCCATTTACACGCACGTTTGGAAAAGGATTTATTTTTCGCCCGTTCCTTTCAGTGACAAAGGATGAAATCGAGTACTACTGTAAAAAACATGCATTAAAACCGAGGTTAGACCCTAGTAACTTGAAAAGTATCTATAGTAGAAATCGATTTCGCAAACAGGTTCTTCCTTTTTTAAAGGAGGAAAATAATCAAGTTCATGAGCATTTTCAGCGATTTAGCGAAGAATTACAAGGTGATGAAGTCTTCCTTTTGGAATTAACAAAAAAACAGATGAATTCCGTAATGACAAAAAGAGAAAAGGGCAAAATTACTATTGACATAAAAACATTTCTTGAAATGCCTTTACCTTTACAAAGGAGAGGTATTCAACTAATATTAAACTATCTTTACAAAGATAAGCCTGCTTCTCTTTCTGCCGTACATATCGACCAAGTATTTTCAATCATTCATCACCGTGAGCCTTCAGGTAAACTTGATTTCCCAAATGGTTTAAAAGTTATTCGCTCCTACCAGCAATTGTCGTTTCAATTTCAACAACATAAGGCTAAGCCTTATCGGATTGAAATCGAGGAACCAGGAATGGTTATGCTGCCAAATGGCGGGAGTATTCGATTCGATTATTTAGACGGGGAAAATCCTGAATTACATCATCCATTCACAGCCTTGTTTTATGCGGATGTGATCAAATGGCCGCTTGTCATCCGAACAAGGAAAAATGGTGATCGAATGACATTAAAGGGAATGCACGGATCAAAAAAAATAAAGGATATTTTTATTGATCAAAAGGTTCCTGTACAGGATAGGGATACATGGCCTGTAATAACCGATAGTGAAGATTGTATACTCTGGCTTCCAGGTTTAAAAAAATCTTCATTTGAAGGTATAGATTACAACGCTAAGCAATATATACTACTCACATACAATACGTAACGATCTTCTAGGGGGCACATTTTATGATGAATCAGGATATTGAAAAGGTGTTAGTTTCAGAAGAAGAAATTCAAGAAAAAATTAAAGACTTGGCTACACAGTTAACTGAAGAATATAAGGACCGTTTCCCGCTAGCAATCGGTGTTTTAAAAGGAGCAATGCCTTTTATGGCTGATTTACTGAAGCGGATGGACTGCTATCTAGAAATGGACTTTATGGATGTTTCAAGTTATGGTAGCGCCTTTGTTTCTTCAGGTGAAGTAAAAATCCTTAAGGATTTAGATACTTCTGTAGAAGGCAGAGACATATTAATTATTGAGGATATCATTGACAGTGGTTTAACTCTCAGCTACTTAGTAGATTTATTCCGCTACAGAAAAGCAAAATCAATCAAAATTGTTACTCTGCTTGATAAGCCTACAGGCAGAAAAAGTTCCATCCAAGCAGACTATGTAGGATTTATTGTTCCAGACGAGTTTGTTGTTGGATATGGATTGGATTATATTGAGAAATACCGCAATCTTCCATATATTGGGGTTTTGAAACCGGAAATATATAGCAATAATCAATAAATTTCATTGGAAATGGAATCATAATTCCTTCAACGGTGGGCTTTCAACACCCTATAGAATTGAGAGTAATTCCTTGAATTAGTAAGATTTTCTATGATACTATTTAATATAGTTTTTACCCTCGGGAGGAGGTAAGAGATGAATCGGATTTTCCGTAATACCATCTTTTATTTATTGATATTTTTAGTCATTATTGGTGTAGTAAGCTTCTTTAACGGAAGCAATGAGACTACGACTCGTTTAACGTATGATAAGTTTGTTCAAAAGCTCGAAAACGGGGAAGTGAAATCTTTCTCCATGCAGCCTGAACGGGGTGTATTTGAAGTTCGGGGCGAGGATAAAGCAAGTAAGAAGTTTATCACTTACGTACCAAACAGTGAGAAGATTCTTGATCGGATAGATAAGTCAGGGAAAGATGTAGAAGTGATGCCGGCTAAAGAAACGAGCGGCTGGGTTACCTTCTTTACTTCCATTATTCCGTTCGTGATTATCTTTATTTTATTCTTCTTCTTATTAAACCAAGCTCAAGGCGGCGGAAGCCGAGTAATGAACTTCGGAAAAAGTAAGGCTAAGCTTTATAATGATGATAAGAAAAAGGTTCGTTTTAGAGATGTAGCTGGTGCAGACGAGGAAAAGGCAGAATTAGTTGAGGTGGTTGAATTCCTAAAAGACCCTCGCAAATTTGCTGAGCTTGGCGCCAGAATTCCAAAAGGTGTTCTTTTAGTAGGACCTCCAGGAACAGGTAAAACATTGTTAGCAAGAGCAACTGCTGGTGAAGCAGGAGTCCCTTTCTTTTCAATAAGTGGTTCTGACTTCGTTGAAATGTTTGTTGGGGTTGGAGCTTCCCGTGTGCGTGACTTATTTGAAAATGCTAAGAAAAATGCACCATGTATCATTTTCATTGATGAAATTGATGCTGTAGGACGTCAGCGTGGAGCCGGACTTGGCGGTGGACATGACGAACGTGAACAAACCTTGAATCAGCTATTAGTTGAAATGGATGGTTTCGGTGCGAATGAAGGAATTATCATTGTTGCGGCGACTAACCGTGCAGACATTCTTGATCCTGCGTTGTTACGTCCAGGACGTTTTGACCGCCAAATTACGGTGGATCGTCCTGATGTTATTGGTCGTGAGGCTGTATTAAAAGTCCATGCTCGTAATAAGCCTTTAGATGAATCAGTAAACTTAAAGAATATTGCTATGCGTACACCTGGTTTTTCAGGTGCCGATTTAGAAAACTTATTGAATGAGGCAGCCCTTGTTGCAGCCCGTAGCAGTAAGAAGAAAATCGACATGGAAGATATTGATGAAGCAACAGACCGAGTGATTGCAGGCCCGGCTAAGAAGAGCAGGGTTATTTCGGAAAAAGAACGTAATATTGTTGCTTTCCACGAAGGTGGTCATACGGTTATTGGATTAGTGCTTGATGAAGCGGATATGGTTCACAAGGTTACAATCGTTCCTCGTGGGCAAGCTGGTGGATATGCTGTCATGCTTCCAAGAGAAGACCGTTACTTTATGACTAAACCAGAATTACTTGATAAAATTGTTGGTCTATTAGGTGGACGTGTTGCTGAGGAAATCGTTTTTGGAGAAGTAAGTACGGGTGCGCATAATGACTTCCAACGTGCGACCAGTATTGCTCGTAAAATGGTAACTGAATACGGAATGAGTGATAAACTTGGACCACTTCAGTTTGGTCAAGGTCAAGGCGGTCAAGTATTCTTAGGCCGTGACATCCATAATGAACAAAATTACTCTGATGCGATTGCTTACGAAATCGACCTTGAAATCCAAAGAATTATTAAAGAGTGTTATGAAAGAGCTAGAAAGATTCTTACTGAGAATCGTGATAAGCTTGATTTGATTGCTAAGACTCTACTTGAAGTAGAAACGCTTGTTGCTGAACAAATCAAATACTTGGTTGAACATGGTCATATGCCAGATCCTTCTCTTCACTTAGATGCTGTGAAGATTGGACCGAAGAATGATGTGAAGGTAAACATCAGCACGAAAAAGGAAGAGGCACCTAAAGAAGAAAAATCCTTTTTAGATACTCCTCCAGATGACATCGATTATAAGTAAACTACGAAAGAGTGCTTCTCTGAAGCACTCTTTTTTTTCATCTATATTTATTTATGGTATGATGTTTCCGAGTAATGAAAAGTAAAGAAAAATCGGTAAAGTGAGTGATAGATTTGATTTTCGTATTTGATGTAGGAAATACAAATATCGTATTAGGTGTATATCATGGGGATGAACTTAAATATCATTGGCGGATAGAGACAAACCGAAATCGTACAGAAGACGAATTTGGTATGAATATAAAAGCATTGTTTGATCATTCTGGTCTATCTTTTACCGATATTGATGGTATTATTATTTCTTCTGTCGTACCACCAATCATGTTTGCACTAGAAAGAATGTGTCAAAAGTATTTCCATATAAAGCCGCTAGTAGTGGGGCCTGGAATTAAGACGGGACTTAATATTAAATATGAAAACCCAAGAGAAGTGGGTGCAGACCGTATTGTAAATGCGGTGGCAGCGATTCATGAATATGGAAGTCCGCTCATTATTGTTGATTTCGGTACAGCTACTACCTATTGTTATGTGAATGAAGAGCGTCAATATATGGGAGGAGCGATTGCTCCTGGGGTGGGCATTTCTACAGAAGCGTTATACTCAAGGGCTGCCAAGTTGCCCCGGATTGAAATCGCTCGACCTGAAGGTGTTATCGGTAAAAATACGGTCGCAGCGATGCAAGCAGGTATTGTTTATGGGTATGTAGGACAAGTAGAAGGCGTCGTTAAGAGGATGATGGAACAAGGTGGTAAGAGACCAACAGTGATTGCCACAGGTGGCCTTGCCAATTTAATTGCCCAAGAGTCCACGATTATTGATATAGTCGATCCATTTTTAACTTTAAAAGGATTGCAGCTTATCTATAAGCGTAATATGGGATAACCTAAGGTTTAGCAGCGTAGAAGGGAGTTTTACCATGAGTGATTATTTAGTTAAGGCGTTAGCCTGTGATGGAAATATACGAGCATATGCAGTAAGAACAACGGAAACTATCCGAGAGGCACAAGAGCGTCATCAAACCTGGAGGACTGCATCAGCGGCACTTGGCCGCACGTTGACCGCAGGAGTCATGATGGGAGCTATGCTTAAAGGCGAGGATAAGCTTACTATTAAAATTAACGGTGGCGGTCCACTGGGTCCGATCGTAGTTGACAGCAACGCGAAAGGAGAAGTCCGTGGGTATGTAACAAATCCAGAGGTTGATTTTGAATCGAATGAGCATGGTAAGCTTGATGTCCGCCGCGCGGTCGGAACAGACGGGATGTTAGCAGTAGTGAAGGATATTGGCCTACGTGATTTCTTCTCTGGGCAGGTTCCTCTTGTATCTGGAGAATTGGGTGAGGACTTTACGTATTATTTTGCAACCTCTGAGCAGGTACCATCTTCTGTTGGTGTCGGTGTGCTGGTTAATCCAGACGATACAATCTTAGCAGCGGGTGGGTTTATTTTTCAACTAATGCCAGGAACCCCTGAATCTGTTATTTCACAAGTGGAGGAACGGTTAAATACCATTCCACCTGTTTCCAAATTAATTGAGCAAGGGTTAACACCTGAGGAGATTTTAGCGGAGTTATTCGGAAAAGAACAGGTAAAGATATTAGAAAAGATGCCTGTTCAATTCGCGTGTAACTGCTCGAAGGATCGATTTTCCAATGCAATCATTGGATTAGGTAAAGTTGAAATTGGTGCTATGATTGAGGAAGACGGCCAAGCGGAAGCTCATTGTCACTTCTGTAATGAGAAATATCTTTTCACTAAAGAAGAACTAGAAGAAATGAAAAAGGAAGCTAAATAAGCATTCCTAGGGGGAAAGAGATTGGGGAAGAAGCAGCTTTGGATGGTAATTGCTGCCCTTATTTTGGTGAATGTTCTAACGGTTGTTTTTTTTCAGTCGAAGGTGAAAGAAGCAAGCGGGGCAGCGATGAGCGAGGAAACCGTTGCGACAGTGGGAAAAGCGTCTATTTCCAGGCAGGATTGGCTCAATGAATTAGAAGCTAAATATGGAAAAGACGTCTTAAAGGAAATGATCGATCAGAAGGTTGTTACAGAAACAGCGGCTAAGTACAAAATAAAAATTTCAGATCAAGAGGTTGAGCGTGAATTTAGAATGCTCCAATCCACTGTAGATCCACTTAGTCAAAAAAATCATGCAAGCGAGAAGAAGTGGAAAGAAGAAATACGCAACACCCTTCTGTTAGAAGAACTTTTAACAAGAGATGTGGACGTTTCTTCAAAAGAATTAAAAAGGTATTATGAGAAAAATAAAGACCTTTTCAATATCCCTACTGCCTATCACTTATCACATATTATTGTAAAAACAAAAAATGAAGCAACAAAAGCATCAAAAGAGTTAGCGCATGGATCTAGTTTTTCTGCGTTGGCGATGGAACGCTCAATTGATGAATTCTCAGCTAATGAAGGCGGAGATATTGGGTATATTACGGAAGAGGATGAACGGTATCCCCAAAAATATATAGAAACAGCTAAAAAGCTTAAAAAGGGTGCATACAGTAAACCAATAAAGGTGAATGATGGGTACGTCTTAATTAAGCTAGAAGGAAAGCTTAGCGGAAAAAGTTATTCCTTTGATGAAGTGAAAGAACAAATCCGCAGGCAAATAGCCCTAGAGCAAATGAAGACACCTGCTACCGCTTCGACTTTTTGGGATGAGGTTGAGGTAAAATGGTTTTATGGAAAAGATAAAAATAAAGAGTAAATCATGGTAAAAAACACAGCAAAATGTCTGTGTTTTTCTTTTACGAAATTTGCGGAAAATTTCATAATTTTAACGAGCTAAAACGATTGACAAAACAAGTATAAAACTGGTAAATTCATTATAAATCCAATAAAAATACTCGGAATAGAGGTGCCAATATGGTTCGCGTTGCAAATTCAGTTGCCGAATTAGTCGGCCAAACTCCTATTGTAAAATTAAACAGATTAGTAGATGAAAATAGTGCTGAGGTTTACTTAAAGCTGGAATATTTCAATCCTGGCAGCAGTGTAAAGGATCGTATCGCATTAGCCATGATTGAAGCGGCTGAGGAAAAAGGGTTAATTAAACCAGGCGTAGATACAATTATTGAACCTACAAGTGGTAATACTGGTATCGGTCTTGCTATGATTGCTGCTGCGAAGGGATATAAAGCAGTATTTGTAATGCCAGAGACAATGAGCTTAGAAAGACGGAACCTGCTTCGCGCTTATGGTGCTGAACTAGTGTTAACGCCAGGTCCTGAAGGGATGAAAGGGGCAATTGCTAAGGCAGAAGAACTTGTAAAGGAACATGGTTACTTCTTACCACAGCAATTTAAGAATGAAGCGAACCCAGAAGTTCACAGAAGAACAACAGGAAAAGAGATTGCTGAGCAAATGGATCAATTGGATGCATTTATTTCAGGAATTGGAACGGGTGGAACGATTTCAGGAGCAGGAAGTGTGCTTCGTGAAAAATTCCCAGAAGTTACAATCTATGCGGTAGAGCCACAGGATTCTCCGGTATTATCAGGTGGTAAACCAGGTCCGCATAAGCTTCAAGGACTTGGAGCAGGATTTATTCCTGACACCTTAAATACAAATATCTACGACGAGATTATAAAAGTTGGAACAGAAGAAGCTTTTGAAGCATCGCGCCGAGCAGCTAAAGAAGAAGGAATTCTTGGCGGAATCTCTTCAGGTGCAGCTATTCACGCAGCAATCGAAGTGGCAAAGAAACTTGGAAAAGGTAAAAAGGTCCTTGCGATTATTCCAGACAACGGTGAGCGTTACTTAAGTACTCCGTTGTACCAATATGACGCAGAGTAACTAGAAAAGCGGAAGCGCCTTGTTCAGCCCCGACAGGCAAATGTTCTTCGGCAAAAAAGTCCGCACTTTGACTTTTTAGCCGTAGGTTATTTGACCCAGAGGGGCTAGGCGCTGGAGCTGGACAGTTATCCAGGTTAAATGAATTTTATTAAAGTAGAGAGACGCATTGGCCATTGCCAGTGCTCTTTTTTTGCATGAAAAATGAAACAATTATTAATTTCATGTATGATAAAGGGAGTGAAAAATTTTTGCTAGGAGGAATTGGGTTGAACACACACCTAAGACAAATTCATTGTGGACCTTATACCTTAGACTTTACAAAGAAAACTATGATAATGGGAATTCTAAATGTCACTCCAGATTCCTTCTCTGATGGCGGAAAATATAATCATATTGAAAATGCGATTGAATATGCCAAAGAAATGGTAGCGAATGGTGCGGATATTATCGATATTGGCGGAGAATCAACTCGACCAGGCTTTGCAGCTGTTCCTGTAGAGGAAGAGTTAGAAAGAGTCATCCCTATCATTAAGGCGATCTCAGAGCATGTCCAAGTACCAATTTCCATTGATACCTATAAAGCCGAAGTTGCCAAACAGGCCATTGAAGCAGGCGCTCATATTATTAATGATATTTGGGGAGCAAAGGCTGATGAGCAAATGGCCCCTGTGGCTGCTCAATATGATGTTCCCATTGTGTTAATGCATAATCGGCATGACCGGAACTATCGTTTTTTCATGAGAGATGTTATAAATGACCTTTTTGAAAGTATTGCTATTGCAAAAAACGCTGGAGTAAGAGATGAAAATATTATCCTCGATCCAGGTATCGGATTTGCGCGGGATTATCACGAAAATGTGCTGACAATGCAAAATTTAGATAAATTAGTGATGCTAGGCTATCCTGTGCTTCTAGGGACCTCAAGAAAATCGTTCATTGGACAAGCATTAAATCTCCCTGTTGATGAAAGAATGGAAGGTACGGGAGCAACTGTTTGTTACGGAATACAAAAAGGCTGCCAAATCATTCGAGTGCATGATATTAAAGAAATGAGTAGAATGGCAAAAATGATGGATGTACTAATGGGAAAGGGTGAAGTACTTGGATAAAATATTTGTCAACAGGATGGAATTTTACGGGTACCATGGTGTGTTTCCTGAGGAGAACCGATTAGGACAACGTTTTGCTGTTGATTTATCAGTGACAGTCGATTTGAAAAAAGCAGGAGAAACGGATGAGCTTGAGCATTCCGTCAATTATGGTGAACTTTATCAAGTGTGCAAAGAAATAGTTGAGGGAAAACCATATAAGTTGGTGGAAGCTGTTGCAGAAAGAATTGCTAGCAGTGTGTTGAAGCAATTTCCTTTAGTTTTAGATGTAACGGTAAAGGTCATTAAGCCAGACCCGCCTATTCCGGGTCACTATCAGTCTGTAGCCGTAGAAATTACGAGGAGAAGATAAAAGTGGAAAATACAGCATTTATTGCCCTTGGTTCTAACATAGGAAACCGCTATGTTAATCTAATGAGTGCTATTAAACATTTAGTAGATTATTCACAGATAGAACTAGTAAATTATTCCTCGATCTACGAAACAGACCCTGTCGGCTATGAAGACCAGGATCTATTTTTAAATATGGTAATCGAGATTCAAACAACATTTAGTGCAATGGAACTATTAGAAGTATGCCTAAAAACAGAATTAGAACTTGGCAGAAAAAGGGAAATAAAATGGGGGCCACGCACAATTGACCTTGACATTCTCCTTTATAACCAAGAAAATATTGAAACAGAGAAGCTAATCGTTCCGCATCCGAGAATGATAGAGCGGGCGTTTGTAATGATACCACTTTTAGAAACAAATCGTGACATCAGTATTCCAGAAATGGAAAAACCTCTTGCAGCATGGTTAAATGCTATACCTGATAAAGAAGGAGTCCGAATATGGAAGCAGAAAAATGGGGAAGACGTATTCGAGCCTATCGAAAGCTAAAAGGTTTTACACAAGAAGGCTTCTCGAAGGAACTAGGTGTATCCGTGTCAATACTAGGAGAGATCGAAAGGGGAAATCGTCTGCCGGCAGACGATTTACTACAGCGAATCGCACACTCCTTAAAAATAACGATAGAAGATCTAATGCCAAAAGAATAGGAGGTCGCTTTATGTTGAAAATAGGCAACCTTGAAATAAAGAATCCAGTTGTCCTAGCGCCGATGGCTGGGGTATGTAACTCAGCATTCCGTTTAACGGTAAAGGAATTCGGTGCAGGTTTAGTCTGTGCTGAGATGGTAAGTGACAAAGGGATCGTTCTTAAAAACGAAAAAACGATGAATATGCTCTATATCGATGAGCGCGAAAAACCACTAAGCTTGCAAATTTTTGGTGGTGAGAAGGAAACGCTCGTTGAGGCGGCAAAGTTTGTTGATAAAAATACGAACGCGGATATTATTGATATTAATATGGGTTGTCCGGTTCCAAAAATTACGAAATGTGACGCAGGAGCAAAATGGCTGCTTGACCCGAATAAAATCTATGAGATGGTATCTGCTGTTGTGGCTGAGGTAGAAAAGCCAGTTACCGTTAAAATGCGCATGGGCTGGGATGAAGAGCATATTTTTGCGGTTAAAAATGCCCAGGCTGTGGAGCGTGCGGGCGGAAAGGCGGTTGCTCTTCACGGTCGTACACGTGTTCAAATGTATGAAGGAAAAGCAAACTGGGATATTATTCGAGAAGTAAAACAATCTGTTAACATTCCTGTTATCGGTAACGGTGACGTGCAAACGCCACAGGATGCGAAGAGAATGTTAGATGAAACAGGTGTGGATGGGGTTATGATCGGTAGAGCCGCGCTAGGTGATCCTTGGATGATTTATCGCACTGTTCAGTATTTAGAAACAGGTAAATTAATGCCAGAGCCTTCTGTTCGTGAAAAAATAGATGTGTGTATCCTGCATTTAGATCGGTTAATTGCACTTAAAGATGAGTATATTGCAGTTCGAGAAATGCGTAAGCATGCAGCTTGGTATTTAAAAGGCGTACGTGGAAATGGAAGAGTCCGCAATGCCATTAATGAGTGTAATACAAGAGAAGACTTAGTCATCCTTCTTAATGGATTAGTCGCTGAGGTCGAAGAAATAGAACAAAGTGAATTAATCGTAGGTTAGTTTGACATCTAATCTATCTTTTTCTATACTATTTTTGATTATAATGAAGGAGGATGTCCCAAAGGGTCTGACCTCACGTTTAACACTCATATATAGTCGCCTTTTATGAGAAGTTCAGCGATATGTTGAGGTTGTGGGGTCTGACACTTTGTTTTGGGGCATCCTCTTTTTATTCTATATATGAACTTTTTTGATGTCTGAATTCTTAAGTTTGTGTAAAATAATATAGTATGTAAAAAAAGTGATAATGCGTGGATTTGTTTAGCGTTTTACATAATAAAAGAATAAATGGAGTTGATTGCATTGAGTCAGGAAGAATTAAATGACCAATTGAGGGTCAGACGCGAAAAAATGAATAGCATGCGTGAACATGGTCTTGATCCATTCGGTAAGCGATATGACCGTTCTCACAGCGCAGTGGAATTAATTAATCAGTACGGAGAAGTTGAAAAAGATGAACTTGAGACAAAGAATGTATCTGTCTCTCTTGCTGGTCGTATTATGACTAAGCGTGGTAAGGGTAAGGCGGGATTTGCTCATATTCAAGATTTAACTGGTCAAATTCAAGTCTATGTTCGTCAGGATACGATTGGGGAAGAATCCTATAAGATCTTCGATTCTGCTGATTTAGGTGATATTATTGGAATAACTGGTACCCTATTTAAAACAAAAGTTGGCGAGCTTTCTGTAAAAGTAGAGACCTTTGAATTCCTAACAAAAGCATTGCGCCCACTTCCGGATAAGTTCCACGGTTTAAAGGATGTTGAACAACGTTACCGCCAGCGTTATTTGGATCTAATCATGAGCCAAGAGAGCAAGGCGACCTTTATTGCAAGAAGCCGTATTATCCAATCTATGCGTCGCTATTTAGATGACCATGGTTATTTAGAGGTTGAAACACCGATGATGCATTCGATTGCTGGTGGAGCATCTGCAAGACCTTTCATTACGCATCATAATGCATTAGATATGCCGTTATTTATGAGGATTGCCATCGAGCTTCACTTAAAGCGCCTAATCGTCGGTGGACTTGAAAAGGTATATGAAATCGGCCGTGTATTCAGAAATGAGGGTGTGTCTACACGTCACAACCCGGAATTCACCATGATTGAGTTATACGAAGCGTATGCAGATTACAGAGACATCATGAGCCTAACAGAAAATCTAATTGCTCATATTGCTCAAGAGGTAGTAGGGACAACAACTATCCAATATGGTGAATATGAAGTAGATCTTAAACCTGAGTGGAAGAGATTACACATGGTAGATGCGATTAAAGAATATACCGGTGTAGATTTCTGGAAAGAAATGAGTATAGAAGAGGCACGTCAACATGCCAAAGAACATGGAGTGGAGATTAACGACAATATGCTCTATGGCCATATTGTTAATGAGTTCTTTGAACAAAAAGTTGAGGAAAAACTGATTCAACCTACCTTTATATATGGTCATCCAGTAGAGATTTCACCATTAGCAAAGAAAAATGAGGAAGACCCTAGATTTACAGATCGCTTCGAATTGTTTATCGTTGCTCGTGAGCATGCAAATGCCTTTACTGAGTTGAATGATCCAATTGACCAAAGAGAACGTTTTGAAGCGCAATTAAAAGAGCGTGAGCAAGGTAACGACGAAGCCCATATGATGGATGAAGATTTCGTAGAAGCATTAGAATATGGAATGCCACCAACAGGTGGTTTAGGAATTGGTATCGACCGTATAGTAATGTTGTTAACTAATTCACCATCTATTCGTGACGTTCTATTATTCCCATTAATGCGTCATCGTTAATTGCAGTAAAAGTGCCGGATAAAACCGGCACTTTCCTTTTGTATTATTTGTATGAATATTTTTACTTTGTATAAATAGCAATAAAAGCGAAAAAGGCTATTGCACCTAATCATTATTGGTGGTATATTAATATCTGTTGCTGCGAGACAGTAACTTAGTAAGAAAAAAGAAGTTAAAAAAGTTATTGACTTTCAGTTAGTAACTTGGTAAGATAATAAAGTCGCTTTTGAGCGATAAAGACATTGTTCTTTGAAAACTAAACAAACAAAAACGTCAACAAACAAAAAATATTAGTTTCTTATGAAACTAAGCCAACGTAACAAAATGAGCTAATCAACTTTCTTGGAGAGTTTGATCCTGGCTCA